>NZ_FZOB01000005.1 GCF_900188395.1 Desulfurobacterium atlanticum
CCTTCCTCTCGACTTTGTCAAGGGCAAGCCGCTATTTTCTCCTGACTTCTCTCAGGAAAACGCGGCTCCGCTTTCCGCGAGGGGTAAATATAGGCGTCTTCAAGAAAGTGTCAACCGTTGTGTTGATATTTTTGCTTCTTAACTTCAACTTATTAAACGCAAAAATATGGAGCGGGCGACGGGACTTGAACCCGCGACCTAAACCTTGGCAAGGTTTCGCTCTACCAACTGAGCTACGCCCGCTTATTTATCTGTTATCTCAAAGAGCAAACAACTAATATAGGCATAGCACAAAAAGTGTCAAGTATTTAGGGTATAATTGCTAAATTAAAATTTGAAACCGGAGAAGTTGAATGCTTGCAAGAATAAAAGAGAAAATAATAAATAACGAAAGGATTTCTGATGAAGAAGCTATCTATTTATTGGAAATAGAAAATCTTTTAGAATTGGGAATACTTGCAAACTTCGTTAGGAATAAACTTCATCCTGACAAAGCTGTAACATTTGTCATAGACAGAAACATCAATTACACCAATATATGTATCTGTAAATGTAAATTTTGTGCATTTTATAAAGAAAAAGAGGATAAAGGAAGCTATATCCTCTCCAAGGAGGAATTGAAAAGAAAAATAGAGGAAACCATTGAGCTTGGTGGAACAGCTATTTTAATTCAAGGTGGACTACATCCAGACTTAAAAATTGAATTTTTTGAAGAGATGCTTCTTTTTATTAAAAAACATTTTCCGGAAATCCACATACATGGATTCTCTGCTCCAGAAATTTTACATATAGCAATAAACTCCAATATTTCAGTGAAGGAAACTATTTTAAGGCTAAAAAAAGCAGGGCTTGGTTCAATTCCAGGAGGAGGAGCAGAAATACTGGTAGACAGAGTAAGGGAAAAGATAGCTCCCTTAAAAGCAAAAACAAAAGAGTGGCTTAATGTCCATAAAACAGCGCACAAATTAGGACTTAGAACAACGGCTACAATGATGTTTGGAAGTGTTGATACTGATGAAGATATAGTTTCTCATCTTAAAGTTATAAGGAAGCTTCAGGATGAAACCGGCGGATTTACCGCTTTTATTCCCTGGAGTTATCAACCAGATTTTACAGAACTTGGAAGAGAAGTTAAAGAGAAAGCTTCAGGGATAAGATATCTAAAAGTTCTTGCAGTTTCCAGAATATACCTTGATAACATAGAAAACATTCAAGCTTCATGGGTTACTCAGGGTGGAAAAATAGCGCAGGTTGCACTTAAATTTGGAGCCAACGACTTCGGTTCATTGATGATAGAGGAAAATGTGGTTGCCGCAGCTGGAGTAAAATATCGGTTACCTCTTTCAGAAATTATCAGATTGATAAAGGACGCAGGTTATAAACCGGTTCAAAGAACAACCCTTTATGAAAAGATAAAGGAATTTTGAGGTTTAAAAATGAAGGTATCCCTTTTTGATTATGAGCTTCCTGAAGAACTTATAGCAAAAGAACCGGCAGAGCCAAGAGACAGTGCCAGACTGCTTGTTCTAAACAGAAAAACCGGAGAGATAGAACACAGAATTTTCAGAGATATTATTCATTATATGAACAAAGGAGATGTTCTTGTTATAAACAATACGAAAGTTATACCTGCAAGATTGATCGGAAAATTCCCCACCGGCGGCAGTGCAGAAATATTTTTAGTAAGACAGATAAAGGAAAATGTCTGGGAAGTTATTGGAAAGCCGGGAAGGAAACTTAAACCCGGAAAAAAGGTTATTTTTGACGAAAATTTTTACTGTGAAATCGTTGAGCGGAAAGAAGAAGGCAAAAGAATCGTTGAATTTTTCACAACTGATGGAGAGGCAACCTTAAATAAAATTTATAAAATTGGAAAAATGCCCCTTCCACCTTATATAAACAGAGAGGAAACAGAAAAAGATAAAGAGGAATATCAAACTGTCTTTGCAAAAGAGGAAGGAGCAGTAGCAGCACCAACAGCAGGACTCCACTTTACAGCAGAACTTCTTGAAAAGCTTAAAGAAAAAGGTGTAATAATAAAGGAAATAACTCTTCACGTCGGACTTGGAACATTTAAACCTGTAAAAGTTGAAGAAGTTGAAGAACATAAAATGCACTATGAAAGTTATAAAGTACCAAAAGATACAGCTATTGAAATAGAAAAAGCAAAAAAAGAGGGAAGAAGGGTAATAGCTGTTGGCACAACAGTTGTAAGAACTCTTGAAACCTGCTTTAACGAAAAAGGAATAGCTACATCACTTGAAGGTTCAACAAATCTTTTTATATATCCGGGATATAATTTTAAAGTAATTGATGGATTGATTACAAATTTTCATCTTCCAAAATCAACTTTACTTATGCTTGTGTCAGCTTTTGCAGGCAGAGAGAGGATACTAAATGCGTATGAAGAGGCTGTTAAGAAAAGGTATCGTTTTTTTAGCTATGGCGATGCTATGTTTATCTATTAAAGCTTTCGGTAAAGAACAGACAAAGGAGTTTTACCCGATGCACAACTACAATGTTGAAGGAACAGATTACGATTTTAACGGGGAAGAACTTAAATACAGCTTACACTGGTGGATTTTCCACATAGCTGATGCAAAAAGCTGGATTACAAAAGAGAATAAAAACGGAATTCTCTATTACAAATTCCAGTCAAAAGTTAAAACCGCAGGTGTTGTAGCTTTTTTTAAAGGCGTTGAAGATGAAGGATACAGCTTATGGGATACAAGATTCCTCTCACCAAGAAAAACTTTCCTTTCCCAAAGAGAGAAAAGGTACATAAGAGACAAACTTTTCAGTTATGACCTTGAAAACATGACTCTTACAGTTGTATCAAAAAAGCCGGGAGAGAAAGAGAAAATTAAAACTTACGAGATACCGGCAATCCCTGTAGAAGATATAATGACAGGAATCTATTTCTTCAGAAAATACGGAATTTTTGAAATCGGAGCAGAAACAGTATTCCCGGTATTTACAGGAAGCAGATTTATAAATACAAAAGTGAAAGTTTTAAAAAAAGAGAAGGTAAAAGTGCCTGCAGGAACCTTTGAAACCTTCAAGTGTGCCCTATCAGGAGAAGTAACTCCGAAAGGTGTGTTTAAAATGGATAAAGATGTCTATATGTGGCTTACAACAGATGAAAGGCACCTTCCTGTTAAAATTGAAGGGGAAGTTCTCATAGGTTCTGTCGTTGCAGAACTTATAAGGTATAAAAAAGGAGTGAAAAAGTGAAACCTGTAGTAAACATAAAAACACCGTTTCTAACCGTAGATGGAATAATAAATATTCAGGATGATAAAGGAAATTTTACAGGGGTTGTTCTCATTGAAAGAAAATATCCTCCCATCGGTCTCGCTCTTCCCGGCGGATTTGTTGACTACGGCGAAACTGTGGAAGAGGCTGTTATAAGAGAAATGAAAGAAGAAACAGGACTTGACGTCATCATATTAAGACAGTTCCATGTATATTCAGATCCAGCAAGAGACCCAAGACAACATACCGTATCTGTTGTATTTGAATGTGTGGCACGGGGAACACCACAGGGGCAGGATGACGCAAAAAAAGCAATAGTTGTTCCATACAAAGAAATTCCTTTTGAAAAGCTTGTGTTTGATCACAAAAAAATACTGATAGATTACCTACATAACAAAAATGCAATATTTAAGTAGGAGAGAGCATGGGATTTAGAATAATTATTCTTGCAGCAGGTAAAGGAACAAGATTTAAATCTGACCTTCCAAAGGTTTTACATAAAATTTTAGGAAAACCGATGCTGTGGTATGTTATAAAAGCTGCTGAAAAAGCAGAAGCGGAAGAGATAGTTGTGGTTGTTGGACATAAAAAAGAGATGGTTGAAGAATTTATAAAAAAAGAAGGTTTTAAAAATGTAAAAACTGTTGTACAGGAAAAGCAGCTTGGAACCGGCCACGCAGTCAGCTGTGCAGAACACCTATTTGAGAATTACGATGGGAAAATTATAGTATTAAACGGAGACTCCCCTTTAATAAAGAGTGAAGATATAAAAAAGCTTTCAGAAATCGATAGCGATATGGTGGTTCTCACAGGAGAAACAGACAATCCGACAGGATATGGAAGAGTTGTAAGGGATGGAGATGAGGTCTTAAAAATTGTGGAAGAGAAAGATGCAACAGAAGAGGAGAAAAAGATAAAAGAGGTAAACTCTGGAATCTATGCTTTTTCATCAGAACTACTTTTTGAAGCTCTAAAAGAGATAGACAACAACAACGCTCAGAAAGAGTACTATCTTCCTGATGTTTTAAAGATATTTAAGAGTAAAGGATTAAAAGTAAAAGCGGTAAAAACAAATGATTTTGATTCAATAATGGGTGTAAACAACAGATACGAACTGTCCAAAGCTGAAGAGCTACTAAAAAGGAAACTTATAAAAGAGCTTCAGCTAAGCGGCGTTACCGTTCACAATCCAGAAAGCTGTTATATTGAGCCGGAAGTAACTATCGGAAAAGATACAGAAATCTTTGCCCCGGTTTACATAAAAGGAAAAACAGTAATAGGTGAGAACTGCACAATCGGAGCTTTTACCGAAATAGTTGACTCTGTTATAGAATCTGGTGCAACCATCAAATCCCATTCTCACATTGAGAAAGCACACATAAAGGGAGCGGCAGGTCCATTCTCAAGAATAAGAGAAGGCACAGTAATAGAAGAAAACTCCAGAGTCGGAAGCTTTGTTGAAACAAAAAAGGCAATACTTAAAAAAGGAGCCAAGGCAAACCATCTCACATACCTTGGAGACTGCATAGTTGGAGAAAACACAAACGTAGGTGCAGGAACAATAACCTGCAACTACGACGGTTTCAATAAATGGAGAACAGAAATAGGAAAAAATGTTTTTGTTGGAAGTAATACTCTATTCATAGCTCCTGTAAAGGTGGGGAACAACGCAATCACAGCAGCCGGCTCTGTTATCACAAAAAATGTGCCAGAAAATGCCCTTGCTATAGCAAGATCAAAACAGATAAATCTTGAAGGAAAAGCAGAAACTATCAGAGAGAAAAATAAGAGGTTAAAGGATGAACATTTTAAAAAAGATAGTTGAATTTAAAAAAGCAGAAGTTGAAAAGCGAAAGAAGGAGATAAAGTTTGAAGCGGTAAAGAAGATAGCAGAAACATCAGAAACTCCGTTCAATTTTAAGAAAGTTTTTCCAAACGACAGAATTAATATAATAGCTGAAGTTAAAAAAGCATCTCCTTCTAAAGGTGTAATCTGTAAAAATTTCAACTATATAGAGATAGCAAAAGCTTACGAAAAAGGCGGAGCTGCCGCTATTTCTGTTCTAACGGATGTAGAGTTTTTTAAAGGTTCGCCACTCTACCTTAAAGAAATTGCCGAAACCGTAAAACTTCCAGTATTAAGGAAAGATTTTATAATAGACCCGTTCCAGATATATGCAGCAAAAGCCCTGGGAGCTTCATCGTTCCTTCTTATAGCAGCCATTCTTGATAAGCAGACACTTGCAGATTTTATCTCTCTTGGAAGAGACCTTGGGATGGAACCGCTTGTTGAAACACACACAGAAGAGGAAATACGAAAAAGTCTTGATGCTGGAGCCGCAATAGTGGGAATAAACAACAGGAATCTTGAAAATTTCACCGTTTCCCTATCAACTTCTATTAAATTAGCACCGATAATAAAAGATGCCGGTAAAATATGTATTTCCGAAAGCGGAATTAAAAGTAAAGAGGATATAGTGAAATTAAAAACAGCGGGAGTGGACGGATTTCTTATAGGTGAAACCCTTATGAGAAGCTCTAACCCTGAGGAGATGTTAAGAAAATGGATAGAAAACTGATACATTTACTCACTTTTATACTATTTATATCCCTTTCACCGAAAACAGTCTTCGCAGACTGGTATATCCTTCTACCACCTGATAAAAGGCCTGGAGGAGCACAAACAGAGGAGAAAAAAATTGAGCAGAAACTAAACAAACAACCGTACAAAACTGAAAAAAGCAAAATTCCAGCACCAGATTTTAAATTCAGAACCATAAACAAAATTTTCACTCCAGAATCCCTTAAAGGTAAAAAGGTTATACTCTTCTTTTTTGAAAATCCCTATTCACCAGAAACAGAGGAACTTATAAAAACCCTTGACAGAATAGCCTCACAAAAAGACGTAGTTATACTCTGCGTGGACACAAACGATGCAGATTTTTCAATCCTTGAAAAATACAAAAAAGATATGAATTTAAAAAATCTATTTTTAACGGCAGATTCCTTCCTGCTCAAAAAATTCAAAGAACAGGTAAAAATCAAAAAACTTCCAGCGTCTATTTTCATAGATAAAAACGGATTTATACGATTCTATGCAGACAGGATAAACAGCAAAGATATAAAGGAATTTGAAACCAATATTGTGAAAATTTTGAAAAAATTATAAAAGTGAAAGCGGCCGAAGCCGCAAGCTTAAATCAATTAGCTTTCACTATCTTTCCAGCCTTAAGACACTTTGTGCAAACCCAGATTCTCTTCTTTTCACCGTTCACAACCGCTCTAACCTTTTGAAGGTTTGGTTTTTGCCTTTTACTTGACACTCTGTGAGAGTGACTTACCTTATTAATAAAGATTGTTTCCTTACCACATACAGCGCATTTAGCCATAATCTCACCTCCTTATCTAATTGCAAGGTGCAAATTTATCATCAAATATTATTATTGTAAAGGGGATAAACTCTTTTTAAATACTGGCAAAATTAAATATCTCCGAAAAGCTCATCCATAACACTTTTCACAGGAGACTCTTTGGTAAGAAGGTCAATTCCACACCTTAAGTTTGCAAGAAATCCAAATGCTTCCTCCACATACTCCTTCGGAATAATGGAACCGTGCTGTGGAACAATAGCATCTATAGGGAAAGGTTTAACCTTATCCACAAAATACTTTAAAGCTTTCTGAGAAGCCATATAATAAACATGAAAATACATCATATCTTTCTTATGCCTTTCCATATCTGTAACAACAAGCTGCCACTTAGGCTGTATAGCTGCAAAAATATCACTTGAAAATAGAACTTTAGCACCTATATCATACGTAACAAAAGCATCAGGAAAGTGAAGAAAAGGAGATGTTAAAAATAGAAGACCGTTTCCGTTGCCAAGGTCAAGTATAGTATCATCAAGAGGACTTACATCAAGCCATTTAACTTTTTCCCTATCAAACCCAAAGTAGGGTAGCAAAACCTTGGTTCGCGGCGTAGTAATAAGCGTTACATCAGGATTTATCTTAAACCACATAGGAATGGAACTTGAAACATCAGGATCTTGATGATGAGAAACTATATGGGTAACTTTTGAAGGATCACCTAAAACTTCAGTAACTCTCTTCTTAACCTGATTAAAATGTAGCACTCCGCCAGGATCAATAAGAACATTACCTTTTTCAGATACAACAAGATAAGCATTACACCTGAATATATGATTTTCAGAACTTCCTACCCAAAAAATCTTATGATTTTCACTATCATAAAGCAAAACAGGTTTATCTATATCAAAATTACCAGACTTTAGTTCTCCTATTTTAAGTCCCATAGCTTCTCCTTTAGACAAGTTCTTTTAAATACTGCTGAAGCATAAATCTTGTATAGCCAAGATTTGCATCACTTTTTAAAACAGCCACCTGAAAAACTTCTTCGTTGTAGTAAACCCTTACAAGAATGAAAAGTTCGGTGGTGCTCATCAAAATCTCTTTCGGAATACCCACAGAATACTCTCCAAGAATCCTATACATCTTTAAATATTCTTCCACAACCTTCTGAACACTCCCTATAATTTCAGAAACCGATTCACCTGCTGAATCTATAACTTCACCGCTAAACCTAACAGCTGCATAACCTGAAATAAAAGGAATTTCATCCATCGCTTTTTGTGCAATACCCATCATCCCTCCTGAAGTTAAAATCTGATTATTAATATTAACCCTTATTTGTGAATTAACAAACAAAATAGTGTCTCGCTTACTTTAGTATAATCTTTCCACTAAACTTAAAGGAGGAAAAGCAATGGAGATGGAAAAAACTTATAATCCTGCACTGTTTGAAGATAAATGGTACTCCTACTGGCTTGAAAAAAAATATTTCCACGCCGACGAAAAAAAAGTTTTAAAAGGTGAAAAAGAAAAATTTAGCGTTGTTCTTCCTCCTCCAAACGTTACAGGTGTACTTCATATAGGCCATGCTCTGAACTCAACACTTCAGGACATCGTATGCAGATGGAAAAGAATGAAAGGTTATGAAGTGTGCTGGATACCAGGAACAGACCATGCAGGTATAGCAACCCAATGGGTTGTGGAGAAACAGCTGGCACAGGAAGGCTTAACACGTCACGACATCGGAAGAGAAAACTTCCTTAAAAGAGTATGGGAATGGAAAGAATCCTGCGGTGGAAGAATAATCAATCAGCTAAAAAAACTCGGAACTTCCTGTGACTGGGATAGAGAAAGATTTACAATGGACGAAGGTTTTTCAAAAGCTGTAAGAAAAGCTTTTGTTGAACTTTATAAGGAAGGGCTTATATACAGGGGAAAAAGGCTAATAAATTGGTGTCCCAGATGTCACACAGCCCTTTCAGACCTTGAAGTTGAACATGAAGAGGAGAAGGGATACCTATGGTACATAAAATATCCTGTGGTGGGAGAAAAAGACAGATACATTGTAGTAGCAACCACAAGACCTGAAACTATGCTTGGTGATGTTGCCGTAGCCGTAAATCCAGAAGATGAAAGATACAAAGACTTGATAGGTAAAAAACTGCTTCTTCCAATCGTAAACAGAGAAATACCTGTAATAGCTGATGAATATGTTGACATGGATTTTGGAACAGGAGCTGTGAAAATAACACCGGCTCATGACTTTAACGACTTTGAAATAGGAAACAGACACAATCTTACACCTATCCAGATAATGGATGATTGGGCAAAAATTACAGTAGAACCGTTTAAAGGAATGGACAGATATGAAGCAAGAGAAGCCATAGTAAAAATGCTTAAAGATGAAGGACTGCTTGAAAAGGTTGAAGAGCATACCCATGCAGTAGGACACTGTTACAGATGTAAAACTGTAGTGGAACCTTACCTTTCAGACCAGTGGTTTGTTAAAACAAAACCCCTTGCAGAAAAAGCGATAGAATCTGTAAAAACAGGAGAGATAAAATTTATCCCGAAGCAGTGGGAAAACACATTCTTTGACTGGATGTACAACATAAGAGATTGGTGCATATCAAGACAGATATGGTGGGGACACCGAATTCCTGTCTGGTACTGTAACGATTGCGGACACCTTACAGTGACAGAAGAAACACCTGAGAAATGTGAAAAATGCGCAAGTAAAAACATAGTTCAGGATGAAGACGTACTTGATACATGGTTTAGCTCGGCGCTCTGGCCATTTGGCACTCTCGGATGGCCTGAAGAAACAGATGACCTTAAAGCGTTTTATCCCACAGACCTTCTTGTTACAGGCTTTGACATTATCTTCTTCTGGGTTTCCAGAATGATGATGATGGGTTACCACTTCATGAAAGAGAAGCCGTTTTCAGATGTTTATGTTCACGCCCTTGTAAGAGATGAAAAAGGGCAAAAAATGAGTAAAACAAAAGGAAACGTTATTGACCCTCTTGATATGATTCAAAAATACGGTGCTGATACCTTAAGATTCACCCTTTCCTCCCTCGCAGCACAGGGAAGAGATATAAGATTATCAGAAAAAATAATTGAAGGATATAGACACTTTGCAAACAAAATATGGAACATAGCCCGCTTTATCCTCACAGCCACAGAAGGAATAGATATTGAAGGGGAAAGAAAATTAGCCCCTGAAGACAGATGGATATTATCCAAGCTCTCCGAAACAGCAAAAGCTGTTGATAAAGAACTTACAAATTACCGGTTTAACGACGCATCAAAAGCACTTTACCAGTTTATATGGGGAGAATTTGCCGACTGGTACATTGAATTCTCAAAAAACAGAATTTATAAAGGAACAGAAATAGAAAAAAGAACAGCTGCATACATTCTATTTACCATCTTAAGAGATTCTTTAAAGCTTCTCCACCCGTTTATGCCGTTTATCAGCGAAGAGATATACCAGAAACTTCCAAATAAAGATGCTGAATCTATAGTTATAGCCCCATGGCCTGAAGAAGATTACAACTTTGAAGAGAAAGAAACTGTGGAAAAAGTAAAAGAGATAATCCGCGGAATAAGAAACGTTAAAGCTGAACTAAACATTCCGCCTTCAACAGCCGTAGAAATAGCAATAAATTCAAAAGATACAAAATTATTAAAGGTTATAGAAAACATGGACGCTGCTATCAAGCAACTTGCAAGAGTTAAAGAGATAAGCATTACACCAGAAAAACCGGAAGGAAGCATCTCATTTTTCCTCCCCAGAACAGAAGTGTATGTAAAAATTGGAGAACTTATAGATGTAGCAGCAGAAATTGAAAAGATAGAAAAGAAACTTAAAGCCCTTTCCAAAGAGATTGAAAAGCTTGAAAGGAAACTCTCCAACGAAAATTTCCTCTCCCGTGCACCTAAAGAAGTTATAGAAAAGGACCGCAATAAACTCGAAGAAACAAAAGAACTGTTTAATAAACTTAATACAACCCTAACCCAGCTTAAAAACTTTTAAGAAGCCCCAAAAATTGGGGCTTCGCCCTTCTATTGATTTATCAAGATTAAAGGATAAATTTTCCCTATCTGAAAGTTAACCTGTTTCGAGGTAAATATGAAAAAAAGCTGTTTCTTTCTGTTTTTCTTTGTGATTTTATTTACAATCTCAGGATGTGAAACGAAGCAGGAAAACTTTTCAGAAAAAAGGTATGAAAGTTCCGTAAAAACCAAACCTGCCCAACTTGAGAAAAAGGTAGAAAGTGAAACCTTCTGTGAAGAAATCTCAGCAACACCAAACTTTAACAAAGAAAGACTCCTTAAACTTCCTCCACCTAAAAGAAAAAAACTTTTTATATCCATAATAACACCTGCTGTTCTTAAAGCAAACTGCATAATAGAAAAAGAACGAAAAGTTTTTCTTAAAATCAAAGGAAAAATAGAATCAGGAAAACAGCTAACAGAAAAGGAAAAACAACTCCTTGAAAAACTTAAAAAGAACTACGAAAGCAATGACCTAAACGAACTTTACTACAGAATAAACACCCTGCCTCCAAGTATAGTTATAGCTCAAGCTGCCATAGAAAGTGGCTGGGGAACATCTCGTTTCTTTATAGAGGGAAATAATCTCTTTGGCATATGGACATTTTCAAACAGCACAGAACACATCAAAGCAAAATACGGAAAAGCAAAAGTTAAGAAGTATAAATCCCCTCTCTACTCTATAGAAGATTATTACCATAACATCAATACTGGATGGGCGTATGAAGAACTGAGAAAAGCACGGTTAAAGACAAAAGACCCATTAATACTTGCAGACTATCTAAAAAATTACTCTATATTAAGAGAAGAGTACGTAAGGAGGATAAAACGTGTTATCACAAAAAACAATCTTCAAAAGTTTGATAAATGCACTTATACTAACTGCACTATTGACCTTTAAAGCATACAGTTCAAGTGCAAATATACTCATCTATCACAAATTTGACGAAAAAAACAGCCCATCCACTTCTGTATCAATGAAAGACTTCAAAATGCAGATGGAATACTTAAAAAACAACAATTACAACGTCGTTTCCCTGAAAGAAATCATTGACTACCTGAAAACAGGAAAACCCATTCCTCCTAAAACAGTTGCCATAACCATAGATGACGGCTACCGCTCCACAATGAAAGCTTTTAAAATACTAAAAAAATATAACTTCCCCTTTACTTTATTCCTATATGCAGAAGGAATCAGCAGACATTATCCGGCATATCTCACACCTAAAGAACTAACAGAGATAGCTAATTATCCAAAAGTTTCCTTTGGCAACCACTCATACAGCCACAAACGATTTGCCAAACTCATTAAAACAATGGATAAAAAAAAGTATAAACAACTTATAAAACAAGATACACTAAAAGCTCAGGAAATCATAAAAAAATTAACAGGAAAAAATACATCTTTCTACGCCTTTCCCTACGGTGAATACAATAAAACCTACATAGAAGCACTAAAAGAACTGAACCTTTTCAAGGGAATATTCTCTCAAGACAGTGCCGCAGTTTCAAATCTAACCCCCGTATATCTCATTCCGAGAAAACCGGTAGTTGGAAGCTGGAGCACAATGAGAAAATTCAGAAAAATGCTTGAAAAGGAAGCCCTACCTGTTATAAAACACAATCCACCGGCAGATTACATAAAAGAAAACTTAATAAATATCTACGCCGAAATAGAAAACCCGGAAAACTACAAAAACTGCCACATCTACATATCAGAAAAAGGCTGGATAAAAGCAAGAAAAATCGGCAACAGAATAGAAAGCACAAAACCTTTAAAAATTACAAGATGGAAAAACAGAATCTCCATTGAATGCTACAACAGAAAAACCGGAAATTTTGCCAATTATATCTGGATGATAATCCACTGAAAAAAAGAATCCCGTCCATAAAAAGGACGGGAACAGTTTATTTCTTCAAAAACACAGCTTCCCAGCAGGGTCTTCTGCTGTAAGTGGTATGAAGAAGCTTATGAGCCTTCTCTCCGCCAATTTCACCTAAAAACATCTCATACGCAGCTTTTATATAAGGATTTTCATGAGATTTTCTGAGAATTCTTTTCTCATCATCACTGTAAAGACCTTCAGCCCTTTTTCTCAAAATATCTTTTGTCGTCGGAATAGGCTGACCGCCGCCGCCGATACATCCGCCGGGGCAGGCCATAACTTCAAAGAAATGGATATCAACTTCCTTATTTTTTATCATCTCAAGAAGACGAACCGCCGCAGACAGAGTGTGCGCTACTGCAACCTTTATTTTTTTATCTCCGACCTCAACATCGGCAAATTTTAAATCCTCAAATCCCCTTACAGATTCAAACTCTATCTTATCAAAAGAACCGCCTGACAGCCAATCGGCAGCCGTTCTCAAAGCTGCTTCCATAACACCACCTGTTACACCGAAAATCGTTCCTGCACCTGTATATTCACCAAACGGTTTATCAGCTTCATCTTCCGGTAAATCTCTGATATCTATATTAAACATCTTTAAAAGTCTTCCCAGTTCTCTTGTGGTTAAAACAATATCGGTATCCCCTGCAAGCTCATCTCTTGCAGCTTCATACTTTTTAGCTGTACACGGCATAACAGTAACATGAACAATGTTTTCTTTTGAAATACCCTCTTTTTCAACCATATAAGCCTTCACAAGAGCACCAAGCATCGCCTGAGGAGATTTACAGGTTGAAAGATAAGGAATAAACTCCGGATAAAATCTTTCAACAAAATTCACCCATCCCGGACAGCAGGAAGTTGCCATAGGTAAAGGCTTATCCCCTTTTATCCTTTCTATAAGTTCATTTGCTTCCTCAACGATTGTAAGGTCAGCACCAAAGTTAACATCATAAACCCTGTCAAATCCAAGCTTTCTTAAAGCTGAAACAAGCTTACCTACAACAACCGTTCCAGGCTCCATTCCAAAAGCTTCCCCTATTGCCACCCTTACAGAAGGCGCAAAAGAAACAAATACTGTTTTCTTTTCATCTGCTAAAACTTCAAGAACCTTATCTATATCATCTCTCTCTGTTAAAGCTCCTACGGGACACCTAACAACACACTGACCACAAACTATACAGGGTGTTTCATCCATAGAAACAGATTCCGGCGGCTCAACCGTAGCTTCATGCCCTTTACCGACAAATCCGTAAATCCCTATTCCGGGAATAAGCTGACAGGTTGATATACATCTTTTACACTTAATACACTTTGCAGGTTCACGGCTGATTATGGAGTTATCCTTAAACTCAATTTCACAGAGCTCTGGAAAGTCAAACTCAGGAAGCCCCATATACTTTGCAACTTTCTTTATCTCACATGTTTCGTCCCTTTTACATACAGGACATTCTACTTTATGGTCAGCAAGAATCATCTCAAAAACAGTCTTCCTCACATCTCTTACGAACGGAGAATCTGTTATTACTTCCATCCCTTCAAAAACTTCAGTAATACAGGCCCTTAAAAGTGTCCTCGCTCCTTTAACCTCAACAACACACAGGCCACAATGTCCACCTTCACTAATCCCTTTCATAAAACAGAGAGTTGGAATGTAAATGCCAAGCTTATTGCACACATCAAGAATAGTCTGCCCGGATTCCACAACATAATTTTTCCCGTTTATTTTTAAATTCACGGTTTTAGCCATCATTACCCCCTTTTATATGGGCAAGCCACTCCTCTTTAAACTTTTGAATAGATTGATAAACTATATTGGGTGCCGTCTGTCCAAGACCACAGAAGGATGCCTTTCTCATTCCTATTGAAACCTTTTCTATCTTCTCAAGATCTTCAACTGTCCCTTCACCTGTCTTGATTTTGTGAATCAGCTTACATAAAGTAACCGTTCCAAGACTACAAGGCCTACATTTTCCGCAGGATTCTGTTTTAAAAAATTCCATAATATTCTCTGCAACATCAACAATATCTCTTGTCTCATCAAGAACAATAACCGTCCCACACCCAGGTCCTGCTTCAATAATACCAAGAGACTTATAATCAACAGGAATATCCACCTCATCACTTCTAACAAGCGTTCCTGAAACACCACCTAAAATAACAGCTTTAAGTCTTCTGTTATGTCTTATTCCACCTGCAAGATTGATGATTTCCCGTAATGTTGCTCCGAAAGGAATCTCTATCAATCCTCTCCAGTTTATATCCCCGGAAAGAGAAAAAAGTTTCGTTCCATGAGAACCTTCCACTCCAAACTCTAAAAACCTATCAGCACCTTCATTTATTATAAAAGGTAAATTTGCAAGGGTTTCAACATTATTTACTACTGTAGGTTTTCCATAAAGTCCTTTTTGGGGAGGAAACGGAGGTTTCTTTCTCGGCTCTCCTCTCTTTCCCTCTATCATCTCAAGAAGTGCTGTTTCCTCACCGCAAATATACGCACCGGCACCCCTTTCTATAACCATATCAAAGGAGAAATCGGTACCAAAAATATTTTCTCCAAGAAAACCTTTCTCATAAGCATCTTTTATAGCTTTCTCCATCCTTTTAATTGCATGAACATAATCACATCTTATACACACTATAGCTTTTTTTGCACCAACAGCATATCCGGCCAGAATTGTTCCTTCTATTAAAAGATGGGGAGAATCCTCCATTATGATCCTATCTTTAAAAGTTCCAGGTTCTCCCTCTTCACCGTTAACAACTATATATTTAACATCTGAGCTCTCTTTAGCAGCAAGTTCAAGCTTTAATCCTGTTGGGAAACCTGCTCCACCTCTTCCCCTTAACTGAGACTTTTTAACCTCCTCTATAACCTGCAAGGGAGTCATCTGCGTAAGGGCTTTTTTTAAAGCACTGTATCTTCCTGCTTCTATACATTTTTCTATATTTTCAGGACATATTTTCCGTGCATTCTTAAGAATTATAGGTTCACCAATAACTTTAAAATCAATCATTCCTCTCCTCCATATAGCCCCTTAAAACCTCCTTCACCTTTGCAGGGGTAAGATGACCGTAAGGCTTATTATTGATAAGAATAACAGGAGCAATGGCACACAACCCAAGACACGATGTTTTTTCAAGATAAAACTTACCGTCAGGAGTTGCTTCTCCAAAATCTATTCCAAGATACTCCTTTATAGCCTCCACAACCTCCTCAGCTCCTTCTATATGACACGGAAGGTTTTCACAAACCCTTATAAGATACTTTCCACGAGGTTTATTTGAAAGTCTCGGATAAAAAGAGATGATAGAATATATTTCTGAAGGACTTTTAGAAAACTTTTTTGCCACATCAAGAACCTTCTCAGACGGAATATAATGGAACCCAGATTCTTCCTGAATCTTCAAAAGTTCCTCAATTAAAAAAAGATTATCCTCTTTCATCACACCCTCACAGGAAGTTTTCCCCCATTTTTACAAAATTTTTACAAGATAGTCAAATTTTGCTACAATAGAATTGGTATATACAGCCTTTTTAGCCCAACATTTTGACAGCAAGATCAACAGCTGAAATGAAACTTTTTACACTGGCTATCCCCTTTCCAGCAATATCATAAGCAGTGCCATGACCTACAGAGGTCCTAACAAAAGGCAGTCCAAGAGTAACATTAACAGTTTCTTCAAAGCCTGTTAATTTCACGGGGATCAATCCCTGATCATGATACATGCAAAGAACAGTACCAAATTCACCAGAAACTGCCCTGTTAAAAACAGTATCCGAAGGGAAAGGACCGTAAACTTTCAGCCCTAAATCTCTGGCTTTCTTTATGGCAGGTTTAATCACTCTTTCCTCTTCATCACCGAATAAACCACTCTCCCCAGCATGAGGATTTAAACCCGCAACAGCAATCTTCTCTCCAGGAAAATATCTATCTATAAGAAGAAGCTTTTTAAAAATAGAGTCAGACGAAATCCTGTTTGCAACTTTATTCAGAGGGATATGAGTTGTTTCAAGAACAACTTTCAACTTACTATTTGCAAGCATCATGGCAAAATCTTTAATCTTAAACTCAGATGCGAAGTATTCTGTATGTCCAGGAAAGTTGAAACCAGCAGACTTTATAGACTCTTTATTTATAGGAAGAGTAACAATAGCATCTATACCGCCGCTTTTAACTGCAGATACCGCAGATTTAAGATACTCAAACTGAGCTTTTCCAGCTTCTACTGAAACTTTCCCGGGTATAAAATCAGAAACGGAACAAACATCTTCAAAAAAAACATTTCCCGGGAAACTTTCCAGCGATATCCCCAGCAGTCTTGAGTAAAAGTCTAAGACCGCTTTTGAACCATAAACTTTAAAAGAAACATCATATTCTTCTAAATAGGTAAGACTTTTTATAAAAATCTCTGGCCCAACTCCGGCCGGATCTCCAAGAGTTATCCCAACTTTTTTTATAGAACTCCTCCATTGTTATTTTCGTCATCACCAAAATCTGAGTCAGGAATTGACGTCCTTCTTATAACCTCCGAAACTATCCTTTCACCTAATGTTTTAAGCTCCTCAGAAAGCTGTTTCAGTTTATACTTAAGTTCAACATTTTCCTGCTCAAGAGCCTCACATTTTTCCGTTAATTCCTGAATTTTCTCCTCATAATCTGTTTCCATCTTTTCAAAAAGTTTGAAAAGTGAAACTGAAATGTTCTCAAGCTCAGCTTTATAGCTATTTTCATTTACGCTTTCACTGTTATTTAAATTTTCTTTATTTTCCATATATTCCATGATTTTCCTCCTAAAAGTAACTTATGATTTTAAATTAATCTATTCCTGCAAAGTATATTCTACCATCAAAAACACCATTTATTATAATAGTTTTCAAATTTAACAAGGAGGGAAGGATGATAGGAACTCCTCTTTTTGAAAGTGCAGACAAAATTTTACTTCTTGGAGCTGGAGAACTCGGAAAGGAACTAACTATTGAAGCTCAAAGGCTCGGAATAGAAGTTATTGCTGTTGATAGATACCAAAACGCTCCAGCAATGCAGGTTGCCCATAAAAGTTATGTAATTGATATGCTTGATGGTGAAGCCATTAGAGCGATTGTGGAAAGAGAAAGACCAGAACTTATAGTCCCTGAAATAGAAGCTATACATACCCCTACTCTTGAAGAACTTGAAAAAGAAAACTATATGGTAATACCAACAGCAAAAGCAACACGTTTAACAATGGATAGAGAAGGAATAAGAAAACTTGCTGCTGAAAAACTTGGACTAAAAACTGCAAAATATACATTTGCAGACTCTCTTGAAGAACTTGCAAAAGCAGTAGAGTATGTAGGCTTGCCTGCCGTCATAAAGCCGATAATGTCTTCCTCAGGGAAAGGACAAAGTATTATAAAAAGAAAAGATGAGATAGAAGAAGCGTGGGAATACGCTCAAACTGCAAAAAGAGGGCTTGGAACAAGGGTAATAGTTGAAGAGTTTATAGAATTTGACACAGAAATCACTCTTTTAACAATAAAAGCTGTAAATGGAACATTTTTCTGCGAACCAATAGGACATCTTCAGGTAAAAGGAGATTACAACGAAAGCTGGCAGCCTGCAGGAATAAGCGAAGAAGCAAAAGAAAAGGCTAAAGAGATGGCTAAAAAGATAACCGATGAACTTGGTGGACTTGGAGTGTTTGGTGTAGAACTTTTTATAAAAGGAGATAACGTTATCTTCAGCGAAGTTTCACCCCGTCCCCACGATACAGGTATGGTAACAATGATAACCCAAGATATGAGTGAATTTGAACTGCATCTGAGAGCTATTTTAGGGTTCAATCTCAATCCACCAAAACTTCTTTATCCTGCCGGAGCTTCAAAAGTTATACTTTCATCTGTTGAAGGATGGAATCCAAAATATAAAGGAGTAGCAGAAGCGATGGCAATGGAAAATGTTAAAGTAAGACTCTTTGGAAAACCGAAAGCAACACCCGGTAGAAGAATGGGAGTTGTATTAGCATCGGGAAGCAATGTAGAAGAAGCAAGAGAACTGGCTAGAAAAGCAGCAGAAAAGATAGAGGTAGTTTTGTGAAAATAGACATAATTTCGGATCTGCATCTTAAAGAAAAAGGGGAAATAGAAGCAGTAAAAGGTGCGGGAGAAATAATAGTAGTAGCTGGTGACATAAGCAATAACATAGAGATTGTCGCCAGCTACCTGAATTTTCTATCTAAAAACTACAAAGCGGTTCTCTTTACACTTGGGAACATAGAGCTCTGGCATAAAAACCCTGCAAACCAAATTGAAACACTTAAAAACTCTGTTAACAAAAATGTTTATCTCCTTAACTTTTTAAGATGCATCAAAATAAACGGCAAAAGGATAGTCGGAGGGCTATATTTCTCAAGAAACTTTTTAACACCTAACGATAAAGAAAAAATAGCCAACGGAGACAACTCTTTTCTAACAAAACTTGAAAATACATCAAGAATAAACCTTCACAAAAAAATAAAAACCTTTAACCCGCAGATAGTTATAACCCATTATCCACCAGTTTCCACAAGAAACATAAAAAAACTAAATACAACCAAAATTGACAACTTTAACCGTATATGGATTTTCGGTCATTACCACCAATTTACAAATTTCTTTGGCAAAGATGAATTTAACAAAGATACACTTTATATCTGTAACTGCAGTAAAAAGCCTTTAAGTATAGAATTTTAATTGGCCTTTTACTTAAATAATTAGTATAATTTAAAAATCAAACAGAACTTCAGAGATAATTAGTATGAGGCTAAAAGAGATACTGCTTAATCTTAACATAACCGAAGACAAACTTAATAACCTTCAAAGTTTAAAAAAATATATAAAACCAGAAGACAAAGAGAAGATTATCAACACACTTTTAGAAAAAATTAAACTTCTATATCACAAAGGGACAAACCATTATTACAGCAAAAGCTATACCGATACATTTAAAAAATTACTCTCAGAATTTATAGACTCCATTTTAACGGGAAACATTAAATTGATTGAACTCCAGATAAAAAATATAACCAACATACACCACAACAGAAAAACAGAAAAGTTTTTAGAAGGGTATCTTCAACTCATAAAACTTATTCTTGATGAAATTCACCCCCCTAAAAAAGAGGAAGAAAACTTTAAACTCTTTGTGATGATACTTATCATAATACTCTTTAACTTCGTAATTGAAAAGTTCAAATATGAAAACTCGCAAGAGATAGACAATATTACAAAACTACACTCCAAAAGTTTATTTTTTAATAAGTTCCACGAAATTATAGAAAAAACTAATACAATAGCTTTAATTGACATTAAAGAATTTAAAAATATAAACATTTTTTACGGATTCCAGACCGGAAACACCGTACTTTCCATCTTTTCAAACTTACTACAATCATACTTTCCAAATGCATTTATAACAAGAATCCAGAATGATGAATTTCTTTTATTATCAGAAAAAGACTGTAATACTGTATATTTAAATTTAAGAAATCTGCAAAATGAACTTACAAAACACCCACCGGCCATTCCAATAGGAAAAACATCTGAAAACATCCTTTTAACATTTTCAGCCTCTGTTATTGATGAAAGTTTCTGTCCTACAGGCGATCCGGATTATCTTTTGTGGGTACTCTACGAAGGAATGAAAAAAGCGAAAAAAAATAAAAATGGCATAAGCATACTATACCCGAAAGAGATAACCAAATCTATTTTAGACAGAAAACTTATGCTAGATGTTATAGACTCTTTAAAAAACGAAAATATAAAAGCAGGACTCCACGGAATTTATCACGTTAAAGATAGCAATAAAATTCTTTTTAAAGAAGCTCTTGCAAGAATCAAAGTAAAAGACACCATAATTGACGCAGAGAAATTCATAAAAGTAATATCAAAAACCGACATAGAAGAGAAACTTGATAGACTTATGGTAAAAAAAATACTGGAATATATAAAAGAGAAACGGCCAGATTTCAAAATTTCCATAAACTTATCCTCAAACTTCATGCAGGATAGTTTCAGCTGGTTTCTGGATACATTAAAATTCTTTAACATAGATGAAACCCAAATAGTCGTTGAATTAACCGAAAGAGATGATATTACAGAAATTCCCCGTATAAAGGATAAACTTTCTATTCTCAAGAGAAGGGGAATATCTATCTTTATAGATGATTTTGGAATAAAATACGCAAACTATGAACTTTTAAGAGCCTTACCTGTATCAGGTATCAAACTTGAAGGAAGCATCGTTAAAAACATAGGAAACAGCACTCTTGATAAACACTTTATAACATATACAATAAAGCTTGCAAAAGAGAAAAAATTAACTCTTGTTGCCGAATTTGTGGAAAATGAAGGAATCAAAAAAACATTAGAAAAAATAGCAGAAGAAGAAAACTTTGAAAATTTATACTGTCAGGGATTCCTGTTTGAGAAAGTAAATCTTATTTGAAAAAGGAGCAACTTTTCTTAATTTACACTATATAAATTACAAAAAGGAGGCATTGATGGAAAAAACAGTTAATCAGCTGATTCCGATGGTCATAGAACAAACAGGAAGAGGAGAAAGAGCTTACGATATATACTCAAGACTTTTAAAAGACAGAATAATATTTTTAGGAACACCTATAGATGACAACATAGCAAATCTTATAATAGCACAGCTTCTCTTCCTTGAGGCTGAAGACCCAGAAAAAGACATCTATCTTTACATAAACAGCCCAGGTGGAGTTGTAACATCAGGGCTTGCCATATACGATACGATGCAGTACATTAAACCTGATGTGTGTACAATCTGCCTCGGACAAGCTGCAAGTATGGGAGCAGTTCTTCTTGCTGCCGGAGCGCCGGGAAAAAGATTTGCCCTTCCCCATTCAAGAATCATGATTCACCAACCTCTTGGTGGTTTTCAGGGACAAGCAAAAGACATTGAAATCCATGCAAAAGAGATACTGAAACTAAAGAAAATGCTTAACGAAATCCTTTCACAACATACAGGTCAATCTGTAAGAAAAATAGAAAAAGACACAGACAGAGACTTCTTTATGAGTGCCGAGGAAGCCAGAGAGTACGGCCTTATAGACAAAGTTCTTTACAAAAGAGGAGAATAGATGGTTGAAGGCAGATTTAAACTTAATACTGTAGAAGAAGCCATTGAAGATATAAAAAGCGGAAAAATGGTTATAGTTGTTGATGACCCGAACAGAGAAAACGAAGGTGACCTTGTTATGGCAGCAGAAAAGGTTACCCCAGAAGCTATAAACTTTATGGCAAAACACGGTAGAGGTTTAATCTGCCTTGCACTGACAGAGGAAAGATTTGAAGAACTCGGTATAGAAATGATGACACCAAAACCGACCGATCCAAAAGGCACAGCTTTTGGTATATCCATAGATGCCCATCCCAAATTTGGCACCACAACCGGCATTTCGGCTTACGACAGAGCAATAACCATAAAAAGAGCAATATCTAAAGATGCTAAACCTGAAGATTTTGTTAAACCGGGCCACATATTTCCCCTTCGTGCAAGAAATGGAGGAGTTTTAAAGCGCTCAGGACACACAGAAGCTGCCGTTGACCTTGCAAAGCTTGCAGGACTTTATCCGGCCGGTGTTATATGCGAAATTATGGATGAAGATGGAACGATGATGAGATTACCATCTCTTATGGAATATGCAAAAAAGCATAATCTTAAAATAATAAGCATTGCCGACCTTATTGAATACCGTATGAAAACAGACCGCCTTATAAAAAGGGAAGCAGAAGCTACCTTGCCAACAAAATACGGAACATGGAAAATTTACGCCTACACCAGCACCGTTGACAACAAAGAACATGTTGCCCTTGTAATGGGAGAAATTAACGAAAATGAACCGGTACTTGTAAGAGTTCATTCTGAATGTTTAACAGGAGATGTGTTTGGCTCTCTTAAGTGTGACTGCCAGTCACAACTTCACAAAGCTATGGAAATGATAGGAAAAGAAGGTAAAGGGGTAATCGTATATCTCAGGCAGGAAGGAAGGGGAATAGGACTTGTAAACAAAATAAAAGCGTATAATCTTCAGGATCACGGATTTGACACGGTAGAAGCAAATCTCAAGTTAGGATTTCCGCCAGATATGAGAAATTTTGGAATAGGAGCACAGATTTTAAGGGATTTAGGCGTTAAGAAAATGCGACTTTTAACAAACAACCCTAAAAAGCTTATAGGACTTGAAGGATATGGGCTTGAAATAGTTGAAAGGGTTCCTATAGAAGTCGGTATCTGTGAGCACAACATAAACTACATAAAAACAAAGAAAGAGAAACTTGGACATCTTATAAAGCACATTAAAAATAACCAGTAGCTTATCTTCCTCCAGCACCGCCACCGCCAAATCCGCCACCAGCTCCGAAACTGCCTCCTCCACCTGAAGAATTAGCAGAAAGGGAAGATATTCCCCTGCCTATTCCATAGTATAGACCTCCAAAGCCTGTCCGAAGTATCCGCTCTTCCCTGATTTCAGGTATAGAAACCTTAAGCTCTTCCATCACCTTTTCAACCTTATCAGCAACACCAAGGGCAGTAGCGTAAACAAGCCACTCTTTCCAGATTGAAATATCTGAAGGAGCATACTTTTTCATCATTACAAAATTTGAAAGAAAGTTTTTAAAACCTTCCCACAAAAGTTTCTCCCTATACCTATCTTCTTTCCATCTTCCAAGAACCTGCGGAGGTAAAATCAGAAAAATCAGAAGCTGAAAAAACAAAATTCCACAGTGAACCAGAACTTTATAAATATCAATCAACGGATTTGCCAAAATCAGGTTAATGACAACAAAAAAGAGTAAAAAAGCCATCACAAAAACTGCAACAGTTTTAAAAACGGTATAACCTTTCAAATCAAGATAGTTATAAATCAGCAGACCATCTTTCCATCCTAAAATAGCATCAAACCGACTTTTAATCTTTCTAAGAGTGGAAATATCCTTTTTATCAATTAAATCTTGGATTTTTTTGTTCAGGTTTTCAAAGTCAAGAATTCTGCTATCATTTATTTTTTCTGAAAAATCTGTCAAGAAAGAGAGAACAGCTTTTTCATAAGGATCTTCTGTCCTGCCAGATAACACTTTTACCACAACTTTTCCGTCTTTCTCAGCCAAATCAATAAATCCTCTTCTTTTTAAATCAAGTAACGTTGCATAAAAACCGTTTTCATCACATGATGTAGCATCACCTGAAAAAAGAAGATTAACAAGATAGGGCTTTTTACCTTTATCGGGAATAAAGCTTACAAATTCAGGAATTGTTGTAGAAAACTCTCTTCCAAAATACCAGTAGTAAACAACCATCCCGAAAGGAAAAAGTAACGAAAATAGAAACAGAAGTTTATCCATTCCTTTCAAAAAAAGAAGAGAAAAATTCCTGTTGGAACTTTCAGCTAAAGAAACAACATCTGAAACTTTTCTGTAAAAGCCGGCTACACGATTCTTTAAAATCATCTCCACTTCTACAAGAGAGTTATCCGGTGAAGTTCCCGAGATAAAATATCCATCTGCAGTTTCTTCTATCGTATAATCAACCATGTGAACATATAACTTTTTAATAAAACTCTCAGGATCCTTAATAAAGATTTTCACTTTCGGATAGAAAATATGAGAATCAGCAAGTTTTAAATTGATGTGAGTATATTTTCCATCACTTTCAACAGGAGGGAAAATGCTATAAAAAGCAGATAAAGAATAATTCCCTTTACTAAATTTCTTTAAGTCGGTATTTACAATACCTATCTCATTATCAAAAGCCCTATTTTTACAATAGTCTGCAACAGTTTTATCAGAAATTTTTAAGTAAACTCTGTGTTTATAATCAACAACATACCACAAGCCCTCACTTTTAAGAGACTGAAGCGAAATAAACGGAAACTCAACCTCTTCTTTCAGGAAAACAAGAGGAACCTTCCAGTTCCTGAACAACATTGAATATTTTCCGCCTTTCCTTACATTAAAATCAAAAGTTTCTTGAAGAGAAACTGTTTTATTAATGGTTAAAACTGCAGTGTAATCTGCGGTTAAAGGTGAAAACAAAAGCCTTAAATCAATAAAATTCAGAAAAATAAGGAAAAAAGAGATAACAACTGAAATAAAAAATCTTTTCTTCTCCTCCATCACTCTCCAGAAAACAATTTACCAGGAAGTTTTTGGGCGCTTTTCTATCTCTTCTTCAAATTCAAGATAGGAAAGCTTTCTAAAACCAAAAATAGATGCTACAAGATTTGAAGGAAACATATCAATTTTTGTGTTCATCTCTTGAACGATATTGTTATATGTATATCTATGGCGGGATATTTCATTCTCAATATCCTGAATAGCCTGAGTTAACTCAAGAACAACCGTTGATGTTTTAAGTTCTGGATAGTTCTCAACAGCAACATTAATGGCTCCCATAAGCCCTCTTGCTTCCTTTTCTATCCGAGAAATCTCCTCCGGAGTTTTTGCCCCTACTATGCCGCTCCTTAACGCTGCGATTTTCTCAAAGGTCTCTTTTTCAAACTTAGCATGACTTTTAACAGTATCCACAAGCTGAGAAATCATATCAAGGCGCTTTTTAAGAGCAACCTTTATCTGACCCAGTGTAGCTTCAGCCCCGTTTTTCAACTGCTGAAATCTGTTATAGGTTGAAATAAGATAAAGAAAAACAAAAGCGATAATGACCAAAACGGCAATTCTTATCATCATAACCTCACAAATGTGTTATATTGAAAGTATAACACCAAAACAATAAAGGAGATAGAAATGGGTGTTGAATTTGAACTTAAAGAACTTTTAACAGAAAAGAAACTTACACTTGCAACTGCAGAAAGCTGCACAGGAGGACTTGTTGCAGCAAGGATAGTAAATGTTCCAGGAAGCTCTGAATACTTTATGGGAGGAATTGTTGCCTACGATAACAGCATAAAGATGAAAGTCCTTAATGTATCAGCAGAAACCCTTCTAAAGTATGGAGCAGTAAGTGAACAAACAGCGAAAGAGATGGTTAAAAATGTAAAAAAACTGCTTAATACAAACTGCGGAATTTCCACTACAGGAATAGCAGGACCAGCAGGAGGAAGTAACGAAAAACCTGTTGGACTGGTCTATATAGGTGTATCTGTAAACGAAAAAACAGAAATTTACAGGTTTATTTTTAAAGATAAACACTCAGACCCGGTTAAAAGAAGAAACAGAATAAGAAAAAAAGCAGCAAAAAAAGCGATAAAACTTTTAGTATCAATGCTTAAGGAAGAGAAAAATGGCTAAGGTTATACTTGCCCTTGGAACAAACTTAGGAAATAGAAAAGAAAACTTAAAAAAAGCAATAATCTCAATAAGCAGATTTGCAGGGAAAGTTTTAAAAGAAACAGAGATCCTTGAAACAAAACCGTTTGGAATAACCAACCAGCCATATTTTTTAAATCAGGGCATTCTAATAGAAACATATCATCCACCACTCCTGCTTTTAAAAATTTTAAAAGAGATAGAAAAGAGAAACGGCAGATTTAAAACATTCAGATGGGGACCAAGAACTATAGATATAGATATTTTAATTTACGATGATTTAGCTATAAAAACCACCCAATTACAAATCCCACACCCAGGAATAGAAAACAGAGATTTCTTCCAGAGAATTATTAATGATTTTAAGAGCACGGGGGAATGATTCTTCCCCCGCAACATCCTCAGTTATTTTTTCTTACACTTGCTTGCTTTTAAAACCTTTTCAGTAGCTTCTTTTAAATCCTTACCAGGCTTGAAGTCTGGTACCAGTTTTGGTGGAACTTTAACTTCTTTCCCTGTTTTTGGATTTCTTGCCACTCTGGCAGCTCTTTCTTTCATAAGGAAAGTTCCGAAACCTCTGATTTCAACTTTATCACCCTTTTTAAGGGTTTCTGTTACAACTTCAAGAAACGCATTAAGAGCTGCCTCTGCGTCCTTCTTCCTTAAACTTGCCTTCTCGGCAATTGCGCTGATAAGTTCACTTTTTGTCATACCGCTCCCTCCATACTAAGTATTTGTCCCACTGTCCTTTAAGAGTGAAAATACTATTTCTATTTTTTTATGTCAAGAGATAAAGACCAGATTATGTAAGTTTTTTTAATAAATTCTGCAATTTTTTCTCAACTTCATCAATTTTTTCACTTTTTATAAGAATAACCTTCTCTCTGTTTAATAATCCCTTAATCACTTCAAAAGATGACTTTGAAATTTTAAGCTCTTTTGACAAAAGATTAATTACACTATCATTGGCTTTTCCATTTTCAGGAGGAGCAGTAACTTTAACTTTCAGTTTGCCGTTTTCCACTTTAACTATTCTATTCATTTTCGCTTTTGGCTGAACCTTCAATTCCAGTGTCAGACAATTCTGACTTCTGTTTATCTTTATCATCAGGCTTTATCTCCTCAAATATTCTGGTTAACTCAATAATCGTTAACTTAAGTTTATTTGCAAACCTTTTCTGAATATTTTTCAAATTCTCTATCTCTAACTGAAGCTGCTTTTTTTCATCTTCAAGCCTTTTCTTTTCAAGTTTAACTTCTTCAAGCTTTTTATCAATCTCCTGTTTCAACTCTCTTAAAATCTTTTCCTTTTTTGCCTCTGCAGTAGAATTCTTTAAAAGTTCTATTTTATTAAGGAGATTTTGAAATTCATTTGCCACTTCTATTAAAAACGCATCCACCTCATCAGGATTGTAGCCAAAAACTTTTTTTGAAAATTCCTTTGTTCTTATATCTCGCGGTTTAATTTTTAATTCTTCATTTTTCATGATTTAAAACCCTCTTCTAATAAAATTATCTATCAACTGCAAAATTATTATAGCAATTAAGGGACTTATATCTATGCCGCCTATCGGAGGAATAATATTTCTAATAGGTTCAAGAAAATTATCCGTAATCTCTATTATTTTATCAGCAAATTTCGATCTATTAGCCGGAGGAATCCATGTAAATACAGCACCTATTATTATAAACCATATAAGAAACTGAATAATATAATGCAAAAATTCTCTTACCATTACAGTTTCTCCTTTAAAAGATTAACTATCTTTTCAAGTGCTTTTCCTCTATGGCTTATTTTGTTTTTTTCATAAATATCATACTCAGCAAGGGTTCTTGTATCTCCATCAGGAATAAACACAGGATCATAGCCAAAGCCTTTCTCTCCACGTGGTTCAACAATAACTTTCCCTTTAAGCTCCCCTTCACTCCAGAATCCCTTTAAATCAGGAAAAGTTATCATCATAAAACATTTAAACGCCGCCGGTGACTCTTTTAAACCTTTCTTTTTTAAAAGTGCAATAAGCTTTTGAAGATTCTGCTCATCCGTTGCATTTTCGCCGGCAAACCTTGAAGAGTGAACCCCCGGTAATCCTCCGAGGGCTTCCACCTCAAGCCCGGAATCATCAGAAAGAACAGGAAGATTTAAATAAGTAGCATAAAAGGAAGATTTTTGATAAACATTTTCTATAAATGTATTGCCCGTCTCTGGAGCTTCTGGAACATCAAAGTCAGCTATAGATAAGACTTCCAACCCTAATTCACTGAGCCTGGCTTTTATCTCTTTTACTTTACCTTTATTTTTACTTGCTATAACAAGCTTTTCCATCTTACCACCCTTTAATTTATTATTCAATTGAAATCTCTTCTATCTGAAAAGTATCTCCCATTATCATTTCTGCTATTTTTTCAAATCTGCTATTTAAATCACTAACAAGTATTTTAACCTTTCCCTCTCCATCCTTTTTTAAATTTCCGTTCATAACTTTAGCTGTCATTTTAACAGTTTCTTCAGCAGAATCCACAAGAGAAACCCCTTCCAGAACCTTTTGAATCAAATCTTTTATCAACGGATAATGTGTACACCCAAGAACAAGCGTATCAATATTTTTATCTTTAAGGTAAGAAAGATACCTCTTTGCCACTTCAAAAGTGATACTGTCATCTATCCATCCTTCCTCTATAAGAGGGACAAAAAGGGGACAGGATTTTTCAAAAACATTTACAAAAGGATCTATTGATAGAATCTCTCTCCTATAAGAACCACTATTTATCGTTGCTTCAGTTCCTATAATTCCAATATTTTTAGAACGTGTTGCTTTAACAGCTGCAACAGCCCCAGGCTTTACAACTCCTACAACAGGTACATCAAACTCTCTATTTAAAATATCAAGAGCAACAGAGGAAGAAGTGTTACATGCTACAACTATAAGCTTCACATTAAATCTTTCTAAAAGCCTTGAATTTTCAATGCTGTATCTTATAACGGTTCTTTCAGACTTTGTCCCATAAGGAACCCTTGCAGTATCACCAAAATAGATATAGTTTTCGCCAGGATACATATCTCTAAAAGCCTTTAATACAGTTAAACCACCAACTCCAGAATCAAATATCCCTATAGGACGATTTTTACTCATCTATTAAGTTCCCTTTACAATATAATAATTATGAGTTACTTTTAAATGTAAGACTCTATTAAAACTGTTAATTAGGAGTAAAATTGAGAAGTTGTAATGAAATTATAGAAAAGATTAAAGAATACAGAAACAATTTTGATGAAAAAATCATTGAAAAAGCGTACAACTACGCAAAAGAGAAACATGAAGGACAGTTTAGAAAGTCTGGAGAACCATACTTCTCTCATCCAGCAGAAGTAGCATACATACTTGCAGAACTTAAAATGGACATCCAGACGATAGTAGCCGGATTACTTCACGATGTTGTTGAAGATACAGACGCAACAATTGAAGAGATAGAAAAACTTTTTGGAAAAGAGATTGCATTCATAGTTGCCGGAGTAACAAAACTTGAACAGTATCAATTTTCAAGTAAAGAAGAAAGAAATGCAGAAAGTTTCAGAAAACTGCTCATATCTCTCTCTGAAGACATAAGAGTATTGATAGTTAAGCTTGCTGATAGACTTCACAACATGAGAACACTGGATGGAAGAAGTCCTAACGGACAGAAAAGAACCGCTAATGAAACTTTAACAATATATGCTCCTCTTGCAAACCGACTCGGTCTTTACAAAATAAAAAACGAACTTGAAGACTTATCCCTTAAATACCTTGAACCTGAAATTTACAAAGAGATAGAGGAAAAGCTTAAGAAAAAGAAAAAGGTTATAAGCACATACCTTTCTGAAATAATAGAAACTGTTAAAAAGAAATTGAAAGAAAATGGAATAGAAGGCACAGTTCAATGGCGTTTTAAGCACATTTACGGCATTTACAACAAAATGGTAAAAAAAGGAATTCCTTTTGAAGAGATATACGACATTGCAGGTATAAGAATTATCACAGACACAGTTCCCAACTGTTATGTAATTGCCGGGATAATCCACAGTCTATGGATGCCTGTCCCAGGAAGGTTAAAAGATTATATAGCAGTTCCAAAACCAAATATGTACCAATCTTTACATACAACAGTTGTTGGTCCAAGAGGACAGTTTATAGAGTTTCAAATAAGAACATGGAAAATGCATCAGGTAGCAGAAATGGGAATAGCAGCTCACTGGAAGTATAAAGAGGGAGGAGGAAAACTTTCTGAATCAGAAAGAGAAAGATTTTTGTGGCTCAGAAATCTTCTTGAATGGGTTAAAGAGGAAAAAGATACAAAAGAGTTTATGGAAAATGTTAAAAGCGACCTTTATGAAGAAGATATATACGTTTTCACACCTAAAGGAGACCTTAAAACCCTTCCCAAAGGAGCAACCCCTGTAGATTTTGCATACTCAATTCACACAAGCATAGGACACAGATGTATAGGAGCTAAAGTTAACGGTAAACTTGTTTCCTTAAACCACATTTTAAAAAGTGGTGACAAGGTAGAAATAATAACAGGAAATAATGAAAATCCTAAAAGAGACTGGCTTACATTTGTCAAAACCTCAAAAGCAAGAACGGCAATAAAATCTTTTATTAAAAAACAGGAAAACGAACGGGCTAAAAAATTAGGTGAAAGCATATTAGAAAAGTATCTGCGTAAATATATAGGAAAAGGAATTAACTACCTTTACGAAAACGATTTTTCTGCTCAACTTAAATCTTTAGGATACAGCAATATTGAGTATGCCATTGTAGATGTAGGATTCGGAAAGCTTGACGGAGAAAAACTTGTAAGAAGACTTTTAAACATACAGGAAGAACAGGAGAAAAAAAGAAAAACTTCTGTAAAAAAAGAGGACGCCGATATAATTATTGACGGTATTGAAAACATACTTGTTAATCTTGGTAAATGCTGCAATCCACTACCTGGAGATGAAGTTATAGGTGTTGTTACAAAAGGAAGAGGTATTGTTGTTCATACGATAAACTGCGTAGTAGCACAGCAGATAATGGAAAGTTCTCCAGGAAGAATACTTACAGTAAACTTTAAACCATCAGACAAACTGTATCAGGCAAAAATAAGAGTATTTATAGAAGACAGGCCGGGAATGCTTGCAGCTGTTTCATCAAAAATAGGAGACACAAAAACAAACATAATCGGAGCATACACAAGAACGATTGGAGGAAGGGCTATACTTGACTTTACAGTTCAAGTTAAAGACAAAACTCAACTTGAAAAGGTCATGAACGCAATAAAAATGACAAAAGGTGTCCTTAACGTAAAAAGAATACGGAGAGAAAAAGTTAAGATAAGATAGTGGAGGCGGCGGGCGGATTTGAACCGCCGAATAAGGGATTTGCAGTCCCCTGCCTTGCCACTTGGCTACGCCGCCATACTCTGGAGCGGGCGACGGGACTTGAACCCGCGACCTAAACCTTGGCAAGGTTTCGCTCTACCAACTGAGCTACGCCCGCATCAACAAATTATATTATACAAAAATCCCCTATGGTGCGGGAGGAGGGAGTCGAACCCTCACGCCACAAGGACACTGGATCCTAAGTCCAGCGCGTCTGCCAGTTCCGCCACTCCCGCTTAAGTGGGGTGGGAGACGGGACTTGAACCCGCGACCGCCGGGGCCACAACCCGGCGCTCCACCGACTGAGCTACTCCCACCATAAAACTGAAAAATAAAAATGGCTGGGGCGGCAGGATTCGAACCTGCGAATGGCGGATCCAAAGTCCGCTGCCTTACCGCTTGGCTACGCCCCAACTAAATTGCAGAAAGAAATTTAACCCACCAGCCTTTTCTTTGCAAGGGGGTAATATCTATTTTTTCTTTTTTACCTTTATCTAAAACCGCAAACAAACTTGAACCACTACCGCTCATAATAACTCTTGTTTCAACTGAATCTTCTATTGTTTTTTTAACTTCCATAACTTTTCTCACACAATCAGCCTGTGAAAGTTCAAGATCGTTCCACATATTTTTTCTCAAAGTTTTATAATCTCTTTTCATGAGAGGAATAAGAATCAATCTCTCAGCATCCTCTATTTCCATATTTCTATTTAAAGGTGGAAGATTTTTATAAACTTCTGCTGTAGAGCAGAATATATTAGGAAATACAAGCAAAATATCAAAATTCTGACTTCCATAAAATGTAAGTTTTTCCCCTCTCTGGCAACCTATGGCAAGCCCACCTTTTATAAAAAACGCAACATCAGAACCTATTTCAGAAGCCATCTCTACAAGCTTTTCATCATCAACAGGAAAATCGTAAAGTTGATTCAAACCTTTAAGAACAACAGCAGCATTTGAACTTCCACCACCAAGACCTGCACCTACAGGAATTTTCTTATCAAGTGTAATACTCACTTTAGGTTTTATCCCTGTATGTTTATAAAAGACATCACACGCCTTTATAATAAGATTATCTCCACCAGCCGGAACAGAAGTTGAACCTGCAACATTAAGCTCAAGATGTCCAGAACGCTGAATTGATATATAATCAAAAAGATTTATAGTATGAAAAACTGTTAATATATTATGGTAGCCGTCTTCTCTTTTTCCGTTAACCCATAGGGATAGATTAATTTTAGCTGGAGATGGTAGTATTATTTTCATAATATAGATTATAACACTTTAGAACTTAACAGGAGAAAAGAATGATACCTGTAATTTTCAAATGGTTTGTGATACTCATGGTTATCTTTGCCACATTTCTTCTTGTTCTTATGGCGGTAGGGACAACAGTAAGAGGTATGCGGGAAAGAAAAAAGACGAAAGAGAGGAAAAATAGTTGTACGCAGAAGTAGCCCTTAACATACCAATTGATAAAACATTTGTTTACAGGGTACCGGAAAATCTTGTTGAAAAGCTTGAGAAAGGGAAAAGGGTTATTGTTCCGTTTGGAAGGAAAGACTTTTTAAAAACAGGAATAATCACAGATATTAAAGAAAAAACCGAAGTTAATCCCTCCTTCATTAAAGAAATCTTTGATATTCCTGATTCCTTTCCGCTTTTTACAGAAAACACATTGAAACTTGCAGAAGAAATAGCTAAAAGATATGCTTCAGGAATTGGAGAAACCCTTTTTTTCTTCCTTCCATCAGGTTTTATTATTGATGAATCAACCTACATATACCTGATAAAAGACGAGAAAGTAAAGGGAAAAACGGAAAGAGATATATTAAACTTCCTGAAAGAGAAAAAAGGGAAAGTAAAGTTAGTTACACTCAACAGAAGAATTAAAGGTTCAGTCTACCAAGCAGTTAAAAACCTGATACGAAAAGGATTAATCGGAAAAGAGGAGGCTATCACATACCCATCACTTCCATCAAAAAAATTTGTCTCACTTCTAAAAGAAGAAACTGTAAGAGGAGCAAAAGAGAAACTTCTAATAGAACTCTTAAAAGAAAAAAAAGAGATAAGTGTTGACGAAATAAAAAAATCAGGAATTAAAAGCCATACCATAAAAAGATTACAGGAAAAAGGCATTATAGAAATTTTTGAAAAAGAAATACTTTTAGACATAAAGAAACAGGAACTTGAAGATAAAAGAAAAATAACCCTGACATCAGACCAAAAAAAAGCGTTTGAAAAAATAACCAACGGAAAAAATGAAACATTTCTTCTATACGGAGTAACAGGTTCAGGAAAGATGGAAGTCTATTTAAACGCTGCAAGGGAAATTGTAAACAGAGGTAAAAGTGTTCTCATTCTCGTTCCAGAACTACTTCTTACACCAGAACTGCGAGCAAGAGTTGAAAGTTATTTTGGAGAAAACATTGCAGTTTTTCACAGTAAGCTAAGCAAAAAAGAACTTACTTCCCAGTGGATAAAGGCTATCAAAGGTACTACAAAAGTTTTTATAGGAACAAGAATGGCACTTATGCTTCCCATAAAAGATTTAGGACTTATCGTTGTTGATGAAGAACAGGATGTCTCATATAAGGAGCAGCAGAAACCCCTTTACCACGCAAGAGATATGGCAATTAAACGGGGAAAAATTGAAAACTGTCCTGTAGTGCTTGTTTCTGCTACACCGTCAGTTGAAAGTTACTATAAAGGAATAACTGGAGAATACATACCCCTTGAACTTAAAAAACGAATTTCAGAGATTCCACTGCCCTACATAAAGGTTGTAAATCTTTCAGAAGAAAAAAAAGTGGGAATATTTTCCCAACCACTTATAACAGCAATCAAAAATACCATTAAAAAAGGAGAACAGGTTCTCCTTTTTATAAACAGACGGGGTTTTTTCTCATCCGGTTTTTGTCCTGAATGCGGTTTTGTAGCTGAGTGTAACGACTGTGCAGTTCCTCTTGTTTATCACAAAAGTGTAAAAAAACTTATCTGCCATATATGCGGCAAAACCTACAAACCTGTTTACAGATGCCCGAAGTGTAAAACAAAACTTGAATTTAAAGGATACGGTACCGAAAGGGTAGAGGAAGAAGCAAAAGTTCTGTTTCCAGAAGGAAAAATAATAAGACTTGACCAGGACAGCGTAAAAGACCCTATAAGAGGAGCAAAACTTATATCGGACATTAAAAAAGGAAAATACAACATAATTATAGGAACGCAAATAGCAAGCAAAGGACACAATTTTCCAAAATTAACCCTTGTGGCCGTTCTACTTGCTGACGTTGGCTACCTTTTACCAGACTTTCGTTCCTCCGAAAGAGTATTCCAGACAATAGTTCATACCACAGGAAGGGCTGGAAGATTTAAACCTGGAGCTGCTATTGTTCAAGCATTTGAACCTGAAAATCCAGCTGTAAAATATGCTAGAGAATACAGGTTTGAGCTGTTTTATAAAGAGGAGATAGAAGCAAGAAAGATATTTAACTATCCACCTTTCTCTTTTCCGGTTCTCTTAGAATTTCAACTTGAAAGAAGTTCAAAGTTTAAAACTGTAGAATCAAAATTCAATGTTTTAAAAGAAAAATTATCTCCTTACTTCAACGTTCCTCCTCTCACACCTGCTCCAATACCAAAAATAGCAGGAAGATACAGATTTACTTCCTTTTTAAGAGCATCTTCAGAAGAAAATCTAATAAAAGGGGTCAATCTGTTAAAAAATGAAATGCAACTATTATTTAAAGGAATCAGATATAAAATAGACGTTGAACCGGTATATCTTCTTTAAAACTTGAAGTTTACACAAAATAAAAATAGTTTTAAAACTGAATAGGAAAAATCAAGGAGATAAGATGACCTGCAGATACTGTTCAGGTACAGGATGGGTTATAGTAGAAAGTGACAATATAAAACAGGCAAGAAGATGTAAATGTCAGTTTGAAACACTAAAAAAGGAATTCTTAAAAACTTCCGGCATTCCGCGCAGGTTTAGAAAGTGTAAATTTTCAAATTTTAAACCTGAAACAGTTTCTCAAAAGGTTGCATTAAAGGAGTGCAAAGAATTTTTCAAACTCTATCCATTTACCGACAGGGGAATAGTCCTTTACGGAGAACCAGGTGTGGGTAAAACCCACCTTGTGGTAGCACTGTTAAGAAATATTATTGAATATAAAGGTTTAAAAGGAAAATTTGTAGATTTTAGAAATCTCCTGATAGATATAAAAACAACCTTTGATACCAGAGAATCATCTCAAAAACTCCTTTCAGATATTATGGATATACCGCTACTTATCCTTGATGATGTTGGTGCTGAAAGAACCACAGACTGGGCAAAAGATATACTATCAACAATCATAAATTATAGATACACAAAAAATTTGCCTACAATAATCACAACAAATCTTATGTTTGATTCTCCCCTTGACAACAGCTTTGCATCACGGTTTGACGATAGAACTGAGTCAAGAATATATGAAATGTGCAAAATAGTGAGGGTAGAGGGTGATGACTACAGAAAAAAGAAAGCTTAAGTATAAAAATATAGGAGTAATCTCAAATCCTACCAAGAAAGATGCACACAAAGGAGTTGAAAAGGTCATTTCCATTTTAATTAAAAATGGAGTAACTGTCTGGACCGAAGAGGAAACTGCCGTTCTTCTTCCTGAAAATTTAAGAAAAAAGGTAAAAGTTATAGACAGAACATGTCTTCCTGATAAAATTGAAATTATGATAGTGTTAGGGGGAGATGGAACTTTCCTTAACGTTGCAAGACTCATAGATAAAAAACCCGTCCCCCTTCTTGGAGTAAACTTTGGCACCCTGGGCTTTTTAACAGAACTTTCCATGGATGAAATTGAAAAAAGCATTGAAAAACTTCTCACAGGAAAATTTATAGTTGAAAACAGACCTGTAATCAGGGTAAAATTAACCAGAAAAAATGGCCACATAGCAATCTATAGATGTGTCAACGAAGTTGTTATTAAAAGGGATACACTGGCAAGGATAATAGAAGTAGAACTAAAAGCAAACGGAAAGTTTGTCAGTGTTTTCAGAGGAGATGGACTAATAGTTGCAACTCCAACAGGTTCAACTGCTTACTCTCTGTCAGCTGGAGGACCTATAATAATGCCAACACTGAGCGCAATGCTCATCACCCCTATCTGTCCCCATACTCTTACAATGAGGCCACTTGTGATAGATGGAAATATCGTTTTAACTGCACAGCTTAAAACAACAAGTGAAACGGTTATGGTTATTTTTGACGGACAGGAAGGAATAGAGCTTAGAAAAGGAGACAGACTTGACATAGCAAAATCTCCCTATGACCTTCTAATTTTAAGAGACCCTGATAAATCTTACTACCAAACACTCAGAGAAAAGCTTAACTGGGGATAAAAATGGGAAAATTTTTCTTTCTTCTGCTGGCCATTCTGATACCATTTAAAAGCTTTGCAGGTGAAATTAAAACACCTGAAAGTGCTCAGTTTTACAAAAATAAAATATACGTTTCAAACATCGGCAATCTGCCACCAAATAAAAAAGACGGAGACGGTTTTATAGCTGTACTAAACAGTAAAGGAAAGTTTAAAAAAATTCTAACAAAAGGTTTGAATGCACCTAAAGGAATAACATTTGTTAAGGATAAACTGTATGTTACAGATATAGATACAGTAGTTGTTATAGATATAAATAGTGGGAAAATAATAAAAAAGATACCTATAGAAGGAGCCAGATTTTTAAACGATATAACAGCAAACAGGGAAGCACTGTTTGTTTCTGATACCCAGATAAACACAATCTTTAAAATACCACTATCAACCTTAAAACCTGAAATCTTTGTAAAATCATACAAACTTAAAGGCCCTAACGGTTTAGCTTTTAACCAAAATGGTGAACTTATCTGTGTTTCATGGAACAGCGGTGATATTTTAAAAGTTTCAAAAGAAAAAATAGAAAAGATAGGGCACATCAAAGGTAATCTTGATGGTTTAGTTATTGAAGAAAATGGAAACTTAATAGTTTCCGATTTTAAAAACGGGAAAATTTATGAGATAAGAAATGGAAAAACAAAACTGTTAATAGAAAACCTAATAACTCCCGCAGATATAGGTTATAATAAAGGAAAACTTGCAATTCCAGAATTTTTTGCAAATAAGATTATTATCAAAAAGGTAAATTAAGCCATGTGTGATGAAAAAAAGATAATAGTACTTACAGGACTTTCCGGCGGCGGAAAATCAACTGCTGCAAAATACCTTGAAGACCTTGAGTTTTACTGTATAGATAATATTCCTCCTGACCTGATTCCAAATCTTTTTCATCTCATAAATGAAAATCCTGAAATCCAAAAAGCTGCTCTTGTACTTGACATAAGAAACCCAAAGTTTAGACATGCAATTGAAAACATACTTAACAACCTTAAAAATAGAAACGTTGAAATATGGTTTCTTAAAGCTGATGAAAATACCCTTATAAAAAGGTTCAGCGAAACAAGAAGACCACATCCACTTCAACGATATGAGAAAGATAAAAGTTTACAGGAACTGATAGAAAAAGAAATAGAATATCTTAAACCTGTAGAAGAAAAAGCTTCTGTTGTAATAGACACATCAAAATTGACCCCACACCAGCTAAAACAGTACATAAGAGAGCTAATCAGCGGTGGAAAAATAACATTTACAATCACATTTCTCTCTTTCGGATTCAAATACGGCATACCTCAAACAGCAGACAATGTATTTGACGTAAGATTCCTTCCCAATCCCCATTTTATTCCAGAACTTAGACCAAAAACAGGTATGGATAAAGAAGTAAAAGAGTTCATTTTAAAATTTCCAGAAACAGTCTCGTTTATTGAAAAGTTAAAAGACATTGTCCTTTTCACAATACCTCATTACGAAAAGGAAGGAAAAAGTTATCTTACATTTGCCATCGGATGCACCGGTGGTCAGCACCGTTCCGTTGCAATTGCAGAACTTTTAGCAGAATCAGCAGCAGATGAATATCCCGAACACGAAATTTATATAGAACATAGAGAACAAAAGATAAGAAAAAAAGTAAATAAATCACTTAACTGAGGTAATTATTTACTTTACCACAAATCTTATATAACAATAATCATCATATCTTTTTTTACTAACATTTAAATACTTGACTTTAAAATTGATAAAGTTTCTGAAAAAGTAATTTTTTTTATAGTTCATTTCGCTTCTTGGTACAATAAAATATCCAATATCATTTATCTCAACTTCAGGTATAAAAATTTCACTATCCTTTTTCACAGGGACTATAAGTTTTCCTCTATATTCACAATCATACGTGTAATACTTTCCGTCTATTAAAAATTTAAGTTTCACTTTCCTTTTTTTAATAGATTTAAGAAATTTATCTATTTGTCGCTTATTTAAAACAGTATCTAAGTTTTCTATTTTAAAACCGTAAAACTTTAAAAATTCCGCTACTGCAAAGGATGTATTATATATCTGTCTCCATAAATCAAGCTGTTTTGAACTTTCAATCGTATATACGGGAAAACCGCTTTTTAATACCCAGGCACTGAAATCGTTCATCTCAGATTTCACATTTTTTGAAAATGTATTAAGGACTTTAATTGAATAATCTCTATATCTGTATTTATTATTAGAATTGATAGATTGAAGAACCTTTTTTGCAACTGGATATAAAATTAGATTTTTATATCTCTTTTCATCTATAACAATGCTATTTCCCCATCTTTTTTTATTAATTACTGAATAACCCCAGGCTACATGCAAAGATAAAACAACATCAGGTTTAAAATCTCTTATTTCCTTTCTAATAAATTCTATCTTTCTAAACACATTGTCAGGCAGGTTTAAAACATTCTGCTTTGAAAAACTAAATTTATCATTTATATCTCCAACTCCGTCAAGATATCTGTAAGTCTTAACCACTGATTTAATGTTCAAAAAAGGTAAAAATTTAATATCTCCATTTTTAACTTTTAAAGTTTTATAAAGGTAAACAGCACTTAAATAACCACCAATTTCATCACCATGAGCCCCCGAAATCACAAATGCTTTAGGAGAATTTGTTATCTTTTTTTCATAAGTTTTAGGAACATAAGATGGTAAATGCAGCGTAGCAGAAAAAAGTAGAGGAACTACAAAGAAAAAAACTACTTTAATAAGTTTTCCTAACTTTATGTCCTTCATCTTAAATCAGATAAAAGATTAAAATTATTACATATCTTTAAAATTCTACCCGCCAGTTCTTTTCCTGTTAATCCCAACTTTTCCCTTAAAAGACTCTGCTCACCGTGCTCTATAAACATATCAGGAACACCTATATTAAAAATCCTGCCATCATACCAGCTGGCCAGAAACTCATTTACTGCACTACCTAACCCGCCTTTTACCGTATTTTCCTCCACAGTAACTATAATTTTATGTCCCTTTGCAAGCTCAGTTAACATTACTTCATCTATAGGCTTAATAAACCTTGCATTCACTATAGTGGGTTCTATTCCCGTTTCTTTTAAAAGTTTTTCAGCTTCAAGAACCTGATAAACCTCCCATCCTGTAGCAATAATTAAAATTTCCCCTCCCTTCTTTAAAATTTCCCATGTTCCTATAGGTATCTCTTTAAATTCTCTTTCTATATCAACCCCAACAGCAGCTCCCCGTGGATACCTTATAGCAAAAGGTAAATCTGATTTTATCGCCGTATATAAAAGATTTCTAAGCTCATTTTCATCTTTTGGTGCTGAAACAACCACATTTGGAACAATTCTCATATAAGAAAGGTCAAAGACACCATGGTGAGTCGGCCCATCCTCACCAACTATTCCTCCCCTATCAATTGCAAAAACAACAGGGAGCTCTTGCAGTGCAACATCGTGAATAATCTGGTCATAAGCTCTCTGTAAAAATGTTGAATATATTGCAACCACTGGTTTTAATCCTTTCTTTGCAAGACCAGCTGCAAACGTTACTGCATGCTGCTCGGCTATCCCAACATCAAAATAACGCTCCGGAAATTTCTCTCTAAACTTATCAAGACCTGTACCAGTTGGCATTGCAGCTGTAATAGCCACTATATTTTCTTCTTTTTCTGCAAGCTCTATAAGCACCTCAGAAAATATCGATGTCCATTTAGGTATCTTTTTTTCTACTAATACAGTTTTCTTCTTCCCTGATACACCGTGAAACTTTTCAGGATTCTCTTCAGCCGGTTTATAACCCTTCCCCTTTTTGGTTATAACATGAACAAGAGTTGGCCCCTTCATTTTTGAAACATTCTCTAACACAGGAATAAGAGTATCAAGATTATGGCCATCAACAGGACCTATATATCTGAATCCAAGCTCTTCAAAAAGCATACCGGGAGGGAAAAGACCCTTAACTATTAAATCTTCAAATCTTTTAAACTTCTTATAAACCCTTTCACCAAATATCTTTTTTGAAACGTATTCAAAATGGCCCTTTGCCTTTCTAAGCCACTCATCTGTTGTAACCTTTATAAGATAGTTTGCCATAGCTCCTATATTGGGAGAAATAGACATTCTATTATCATTAAGAATAACTATCAAATCCTCTCCAAGCTGGCCTGCATTGTTCAAGCCCTCATAAGCTTCACCAGCTGTTAAAGCTCCATCACCTATAACAGCAACAACCTTTCCATCTTCTCCCTTTAAACGTTTTGCAACCTTAATCCCAAGAGCAGCCGATATAGAAATACTGCTATGACCTGCTCCAAAAGCGTCATAAACACTCTCTTTAATGGAAGGAAAACCGGAAATACCTTTATACTGCCTTAAAGTTGGAAATTTATCTTTTCTTCCTGTCAATATTTTGTAAGGATAAGCCTGATGGCCTACATCCCACACTATCTCATCTTCAGGAGGTGAAAAAACCTTCAGTAAAGCTAAAGTAAGTTCAACAACACCAAGAGAAGATGCAAGATGCCCACCGGTCTTAGTTACAACATCAACTATAAAGGTTCGTAGCTCATCGGCTAACTGCTTAAGTTCATTAACCGAAAGCTTTTTTAAATCATCAGGAGAGTTTATTCTATCAAGTAACAATAAAATTCCTCCAAAACAGACAAATCTTAAATTATTATAACTTATATTTTAGAACTCTCTTTCAACTATGAAACGGGCAATTTTCTCAAGCGGCTCTCTTTTTTCTTTTTTAAACAGTTTTAAAGATTCAATAGCTTCATCTATAGCTTTAACAGCTTCTTTTTTTGCACCTTCAACTCCAAAAATTGTAACAAACGTAACCTTATTATTCTCTAAATCGGAACCAACTTTCTTACCAAGCTTACTCTCATCTCCTACAACATCAAGAACATCGTCAACTATCTGAAAAGCGTAACCTATAAGCTCACCGTATCTTCTCAAAGCTTTTAGACTCTCTTTATTCGCACCGCCTACAACAGCACCAGAGACAACAGAAGCTGTAATAAGCGCTCCTGTTTTATGTTTATGAATATACTTTAGTTCATCAAGTGAAACATCACTTCTTCCTTCAGCTTCCATATCACACTGCTGTCCTAAAACCATACCTCTCATCCCGGCAGCTTTTCCTATCTCTTTCATAACTTCAATTTTTATCTCTGGAGAGAAATCCCACTCAGCTAAAATTTCAAAAGCCCTGTTAAGTAAAGCATCGCCGGCAAGAATGGCTGTAGCTTCATCAAACTTTTTCCACGTTGTGGGATGTCCTCTCCTTAATTCATCATTATCCATTGCCGGAAGGTCATCATGAATAAGAGAATAGGTATGAATCATCTCCAGAGCAACTGCAACAGGAACAGCATCGTCAAGCTTTCCACCTGCAATTTCACACCCTGCAAGGCAAAGAATAGGACGAAGTCTCTTACCACCAACAGTTAAAGAGTATTCAACAGCCTCATATAGTTTAGTCCCATAAGCAGGTTTATCAGGTAAAAAGTTGTAAATTATTCCATCTATAAATTCTTTACGCTCTTTAAGATACTGTTTTAACTCCATACTTTTTCTCCTCACCTCTAATCAGCCTGATTATATTCTTATAGTGTTTCACTATTATTACAAATCCAGCAAGAGCAACATAAATATAAATATCGGAGGAAGAAACCAGAAATTTAAAAGCTATAACATAAGAAGCAACAGCAGTAATGGAACTTAAAGAAACATATCTTGTGATGAAAAAAACCAACATAAAAACCGCAACGGCTATTCCTGCACAAACTGGAGAAATTACAGCAAAAGCTCCTATTCCGGTTGCAACACCTTTACCGCCTTTAAACCCAAGAAAAGGGGAAAAGCAGTGGCCAAGAACAGCAAAAAGTGCTGCCATAAGCTGAAACTTTAATGGTAATCCTGCATACTTTACAGTAAGTACAGGAATAGCTCCTTTTAAAGCATCAAGAATTAAAACGATAAGACCGATTTTCTTACCAAGAACTCTTGAAACATTTGTTGCTCCTATGTTTCCACTTCCGTACTTCCTAACATCAACACCTTTTAATTTACCTATAACATATCCAAAAGGAATTGAACCAGAAAGAAATGAAAAAACAACTATAAGAACAGTTAAAAGAGATTTATCCATAATTTCTACTCCTCTACAGATTTAAAAAAATGATAAAAATAAAGAACACCAGAATAAACAGCAACAGCTGCAGAAAAAAGCAGAAGATATCCTCCAAGCTTTAAAAAACCTGAAAGAAGAGTAATTATAGATACCATTAGAAGAACCGTTTTAATCTTTCCAAGGTTTCCAGCAGGTAATACAATACCTTTTGATGCAGCAATAGCTCTTAATCCTGTTACCGCTTCTTCCCTTGCAACTATTGCAGTAACAGAATAAGGATCACACAGATGTTTATAGGAAAGAGCTATTAGAACAGAAGACGTGAGAATTTTATCCGCTACCGGGTCAAAAAGTTTTCCAAAGTTTGAAACACTTCTCATCTTTCTTGCAAGATAACCATCAAGAAAATCCGTAAAAGCGGAAATAACGAAAAGAATAATCGATATAAAATACATCCCTTCTATTATAAAAAACACTATAAAAGGTATGAAAATAATCCTTAAAATAGTTAGAATATTCGGAATAGCGCTCATAATCTTAAATCTTCATCGGCATTATTACACATTTTAATTGAATTTCTTCTGGCGAAGAGATAAGAACCTGAGTCATAGGTCCATCCATCATTATCTCAACAGTTTCTCCATCAAAACTTGCTACAGCCTCTATCATATGTCTAATATTGAAAGCTATCTCAAACTCCTCACCTGTATACTCACAGGGTATTTCAACTTCAGCTTCCTCTCCAGCATCTATAGAATCAAACTTTTTAGCTATAAGCTTTACATTATCAGGATTAAATTTCATAACTACAGGTTGTGCATCTTCCTTATCATAAATTACAGAAACCTCTTTCAGAGCTGTTAAAATCTCATCTCTGTTTACAATTGCTTTTAACGGATTATCTTCAGGAATAACGGCCATATAATCTGGATATTCACCCTCTATAACAGAACTAAAAAGATAAGTATCATCAAACTCAAAAAATATCTGATTACCTTCAGTTGAGATTTTCACCTCTTGAGAACCTCTCATAAGCCTTTTAAGCTCTGAAAGTGTCCTTCTTGGAACAATTACGTTAAATTCAGGCACATTAGCTTCTATAGTGTATAGAGCTAATCTGTGACCATCTGTTGCAACAGCATCAATTTTGTTACCAGAAGAGTTTAAATAAACACCCATAAGATTATATCTTACCTCATCTTTACTTGCTGCATAAGCTACTTTTCTAATTGCTTTGTCAAGTTCATCTACAAGGATAGAAACTTCATTACCACCTTTAAGTTTTATCTGGGGAAACTCATCAGATGGCAAAGTTGCCAGCGCAAATTTCGATTTCATCGTCCTTATAATAAACATATTTTCTTCAACTTCACACTCTATCTCTTCCACAGAAAGGCTTGAAACAAGTTTCTGCAGTTTTTGAGCATTTACAGTTATACTTCCCTCTTCCACCGCATCACAGCTTACAACTGTAGCAACACCCAAATCAAGATCTGTTGCTGCAAGAGTAAGGGTATTATCAGAAACATTGAGTAAAACATTTGACAATATTGGAATGGCTCCTTTTTTGTCCGCAGCTGGCGCTACTTTTTTTACTCCTTCTTTTATTACCTCTTTGTTTATTTTAAATTTCATTCTTCCTCCTTACATTCATAGTAGTAGTAGAATGACTATATTATGTGCAAAATTCCTGTAGGCTTTCCTATTGTATAAAAATTTTTGTGTAGATGTGAATAAATTTGTGGATAACCATGTGGATAAGTAGAAAGTTATCCACAGATTTAAAGATAAACTGTGGATAAGTGGAAAGTTTTTCGCTTTATCCACAGGTCTAAGATTATCCACAGTAGTTATCCACAGTAGTTATCCACAATATATGTGGATAAGTTACAGGGCACTATCAACTGAGCGTGTTAACACTCCTTCAATCTCATATAAGAGGGATTGAATTTGAGCATCTTTTTCTCTTAGCTCTTTTATTCTGTTGTAAGCGTGCATTGCTGTTGTGTGGTCGCTTCTGTTAAATGCTGCGGCTATCTTTGGATAGGAGTAATTCCCAAGTTTTTTACACAGATACATAGCTATCTGCCTTGCCAGTGCTATCTGCTTTTTCCTTGAATTTCCGTCAAGGTCCTCTATTTTCACGTTCATTATCTGTGATACTGCTTTTTTGATTTCATCTACAGGAAGGGTTTCTGAAAATGATTCAGAAACTGATGTAGAATTTCCAGGTTCTATACTTAGAGTTGTTCTGACAAGTTCTGCGTCAAGCGGTTTTCCTTCAAGCTGTGCCTTTGCTTTAAGTTTAAGCAATGTTCCTTCAAGCTGTCTTATGTTTGACTTTATACGGCTTGCTATGAGCTTTAGAACTTCGTCAGACACTTCTATTCCTTCGTCTTCAGCTTTTCTTCTCAGTATGGCTATTCTTGTTTCAAAATCTGGCGGCTGAATGTCGGCTATAAGTCCCCACTCAAATCTGCTTCTCAGTCTTTCTGTTAACATTGGAATGTCTTTTGGTGGCCTGTCGCTTGTTAGGACAACCTGTTTTCCTGAATCGTAAAGAGCGTTAAATGTGTGGAAAAATTCTATCTGTGTTCTATCTTTTCCGCTTATAAATTGGATATCGTCTATAAGAAGAATATCAACCGTTCTATATTTTTCTCTAAACTGTGTCATTCTGTCGTTTCTTAAAGAATCTATAAGGTCGTTCATAAAGCTTTCTGTTGTTACATAAACTACCGTTTTTGATGGAAAATGCTCTTTAACAAAGTTTCCAATTGCCTGCATAAGGTGGGTTTTTCCAAGCCCAACTCCCCCGTAGATAAACAAAGGGTTGTAAGCTTTCCCTGGATTTTCGGCAACAGCTATTGCGGCAGCATGGGCAAACTGGTTACTTGAACCGACTATGAAGTTTTCAAAGGTGTATTTTGGATTAAGGTTTGATTCTATTTTTGGTGCTTTTTTTGTGCTTAAGTTAAGTTCAAGCATAACACCTTTTGATGCTTTTTCCTGTAAAACTATTGATATTTTTAGGGGTTTGCCGAAATTTTTTCCAACCACGTTTTGAATTAGGGGGAGGTATCTTTTTTCTACAAACTCTTTGGTTATATTGTCTTTTGCTTTTAAAGTTAATCTATTTCCTGATACAGATATAAATTCAAGGTCCTTTATCCAGGTTTTGTATTCGTGTGGTTTTATGCTTTTTTTAAGCTCGTTTAAGCATTTGTCCCATACTGCCTTCACTTTGATACCTCCCCACGAATTCATAATGTGTATCCACCATTCTATCAATTTGGAGATTTGGTGTGGATAAATTGCAGGGTGTAAATATATAATTTTTTGTGAAGGTTTGTCACTTGTTTAAAACTGTAGTGAGCTACTTTAGTATCCTGTCTGATTGGCTTTTGTTGACAATAAAATGTGCTTATTCAATGTAGTGTTGCAAGGTTTTAAAGAATTTTATTAAAAACTATGCAATATTCTATTAGTTGGCGGACAGTTGTTACAACAACTGAGTTTGAGATTTTTTTTAAAAGTAAACTTTTGCGCTTAAAATTTTTTTAAAATGCGACTAAAAAAATGGAAGATATTTAAAATGTTTTTCGTTTTTCTTTCTATATTTAGATATTTTTAAATTAAACATACTTTTTTATTAAAAATAAGATAAAAGTTTAATGTTAATTTAACATCTTTTTTTTAAAAAAAACCGGGTATAATTATAGTCCTAATATAAAGCAGTTTCAGGAGGTTGTTTAATGAGATTTTCTAAACTTTTTGCTCCAACACTTAAAGAGTCACCTTCAGACGCTGAAATTCCAAGTCATAAACTTTTGATAAGAGCTGGATTTATCAGGAAGAAGGCAGCCGGCCTTTATGATATTTTGCCTCTTGGTGTGAAAACTCTTATGAAAATAGAGAAAATAATAAGAGAGGAGATGGAAAGAGCAGGAGCTCTGGAGGTTATTCTCCCAATTATGCATCCTGCAGAATTGTGGATTGAAAGCGGAAGGTGGGATGTTTACGGTAAGGAGATGATAAAGTTTAAAGATAGACATGAAAGGGATTATGCTCTTGGACCAACAGCCGAAGAGATGATAACAGACCTTGTGAGAAAGGAGATTCGTTCATATAAGCAGTTACCTATCAATCTTTTCCAGATAGGTAGGAAGTTCAGGGATGAGATACGACCAAGGTTTGGATTGATGAGATGTAGAGAATTTATTATGAAAGATGCTTACTCTTTTCATGTTTCTGATGAGGATGCTGAAAGGGAATACTGGAATATGTATGAAACCTATTCAAGGATTTTTCAAAGAATGGGTCTTGAGTTTAAAGCTGTTGAAGCTGATACTGGAGAGATTGGCGGGAAATTTTCCCATGAATTTATGGTTATTGCTGATACAGGAGAAGGAAAGCTTGTTTACTGTGAATCCTGCGGATACGCTGCAAGTACTGAGAAGGCTGAACAGGCAGAATCAGAAGTGGATACTGATAGAGAATCTAAGTTTTCATCTGTTGAAGAGATACATACACCTGATGTTAAAAGTATAGATGATGTTGCTGAATTTATAGGAATTGATAAAAGTGAAATTGCAAAGCTTATAGTTGTTATTGCAGATGAAAAACCTTATGCTGTTCTTTTAAGAGGTGACAGGGAGATTAATGAACTAAAGTTATCAAGGCTTTTAGGTGTTAAAGATTTTAGGTTTGCCACAGATGAAGAAGTTAGAGAGTTTACAGGTCAGGAGCCGGGCTTTCTATCTCCTTTAGATGTTAAGATTCCACTTGTTGTTGATGTATCTATAGCTTCCATGGTTAATTTTACTGCTGGTAGTGGTAAAAAAGATTACCATCTAAAAAATGTAAACTGGGGAAGGGATTTTGATGTTGAGAAGTTTGTTGATATTTCTGAGGTAAAAGGTGGAGATAGATGTCCAAAGTGTGGTGCTTCTCTTATAGAGAAGAGAGGAATAGAGGTCGGTCACATATTTAAACTGGGAACAAAATACAGTGAAGCTATGAACTGTGTTTTTGTTGATGAGGATGGGAAGGAAAAGCCGATGGTAATGGGGTGTTACGGAATTGGTGTGACAAGAGTAATGGCTGCTGCTGTTGAGCAAAATTTTGATGAGTCGGGAATTATCTGGCCTGTTCCAATAGCTCCTTTTGAGGTTGAGGTAATTCCTGTAAATGTGAAAAACAGTCAGCAGATGGAAATGGCTGAGAAGATTTATGAGGAGTTAAAGAGAAAAGGTATTGACGTTCTTCTTGATGATAGAAATGAAAGAGCTGGTTTCAAATTTAAAGATGCTGACCTTATAGGTATTCCTTTTCAGATTGTTGTTGGTAAGAAAGTTTCTGATGGAGTTGTGGAGTTGAAGATTAGAAAAACAGGAGAGAAAGTGGAGGTTAGTGTGGCAGAAATTACTGAAAAGGTTTTATCTTTCTTGAGTTAAACTTTAAGGTATTTTTTAGTGTTGTTTGTTTTTTTCAAGTTCCCATAGAAATATGTATTTAGCAAATTTGTAATAAGATGTAGTAATTGCTACTGTTAGTCCCCTTATGCCGTCCAAAAATCCCATGTGTATGAAATATTCTCTTATAAAAGCCCATGTTGGGTTAAGTAAAAGTTTATGTATTTTAAATTTCTTGCCACTTTTATACATCTCTTCAGCAGATAGTTTTGCATATTTGATAGATTTCTGATAGTGCTCATAGATGTTTTTATATGTGTAGTGGAATAGATAACCGTTTAACTTTTCTACTTTTCCGTCAATTGCAAGGTATTCGTGAACGTTGCCGCCTTCCCATCTGGGATTACTTTCCTTTTTTACAAGTCTTAAAACCCGGTCTGGCTGCCATACATGGTTTAGAAATTTACCTGCGTAGAAAGTTTTTCTATTAAGTATAAATCCATCTGCTTTGTTCTTTTTTATAGCTTCAATTATCTCTTTTTTAAGTTCTTTAGAAACAACTTCGTCAGCATCAAGAAATAGAATCCATTTCTGTGTGCATTTTTCTATTAAAGAGTTTTTCTGTTCTCTAAAGCCTTTCCAATCTTCAATAAAAACTCTTGCCCCATAGTTTTTAGCTATTTCTACAGTTTTATCTTTTGAGTGACTGTCAATTATTACAATCTCTGAAGCTATATCTTTAATGGCTTCAAGGGTTTTGGGCAGATTTTCTTCTTCATTGTAGGTTATCATTGCAACTGTCAGTGGAAGTTTCATAAGTTCCCTTTTAATAAAGTGTTTATAGGGATTATATTAAATTGTTATAAGAATTAAGCGTTGCAAGGTAAATTTTTTGTAAAAATTTCCTTTTTAAGGGTTGACACTTACGCTTACTTCTCCTATATTTCCTCCTACGCTGTTGTCCCCATCGTCTAGCCCGGCCTAGGACACCGGCCTTTCACGCCGGCGACGGGGGTTCGAATCCCCCTGGGGACGCCACTTGTTGACATTTGTGCGGGAGCGGAGTAAATTTGTCTTCATCATACCCCCCTTTTCCCCCTCCCTCCCCATATATGGAGAAAGCTGGCACCTGCAGGTGCCAGCCTCTTTTTATAAACGTACATAAATATAACATTTTTCCTTCAATTAAACAATCTTTATCAATAGATAATTTTTTTGATCAGTTCAGGTTTTTCACGTTTTTCCTTTTCTATTTTAAATGCTGATAGAAATTTCTTAACAAAAGCTGTTTCATCTCCGGAGTTGAAAATTATTTCTCCGATTGTTTCTCCCTTTTTAACGTAGCTTCCAATTTTTTTGAAAAATCTAAGTCCTACAGTGTAGTCTATTTTATCCTCTTTTTTCTTTCTTCCTCCCCCCATTTCTACAATAAGAAATCCAAGGGTTTCTCCATCAATTTTTGTTATGTAACCTTCATTTTTACTTTTAACGCAAATTTTGTTCTTTCCTTTAGGCAGTTTTGTTGTGCCGCCAAGATATTCTATCCATTCACAAAAGCGGGGTAGTGCTTTTCCCGAGAGAATTATGTTTTCTGCTTTCTCTTTTCCTTCTTTGAAAGTTCCTTTTTTTGTAATTTTGAAAATTATTCCCACCAATGTGGTTACTACTTCAAGAAGATCGTTTGCTATATCTCCCGATAGGGCGTTAAGAGATTCTTCTATCTCAATGGCATTCCCGGCAGTTCTTCCAAGTGGTTGATTCATCTCTGTAATTGCGGCTCCCGCCTTTTTACCATAAAGTTTTGATACGTTCACCAGTCCTTCTGCTAACTTTTCTGCATCTTCCATCTTTTTCATAAATGCTCCAGATCCAACTTTTACATCAAACACTATTCCGTCTGTATTAATACACAGCTTTTTACTTAAAATACTTGAGACTATTAAAGGGATACTTTCAACTGTTGATGTTGCATCTCTTAAAGCGTAAATTTTTCTGTCAGCAGGGGCTATTTCCCGGGTCTGGCAGGATATTGAGAATCCAAACTTTTTCACCACATCTTCTATCTCTTTTTTGTTTAGGGTGACTTTCATTCCGGTACTTTCCATTTTATCTGCTGTTCCGCCGGTAAATCCAAGGGCTCTACCTGATAAAAGCACAGCAGGCAGTCCAAGTTCTGCAAGAACAGGCGCTATAACAAATGAAACTTTATCTCCTATTCCTCCTGTGCTGTGCTTGTCAACGATTGTTCCGTCAATGTTTATATTTACCGTTTCACCACTTTTAAGCATTGCATCTGTAAGAAAAAGTGTTTCTCTATCGGTCATTCCCTTAAAGTAAATTGCCATTAAAAGTGCAGCCATTTGATAATCCGGAATCTCTTCACTTACATATTTTTTAACAGTTTCTCTTATCTCTTCTTCTGATAACTCAAATCCGTCCCTTTTCTTTTTTATTATCTCTTTAAACAACATCTTAACTTCCCTTTAAAAAAGGTTTACTCCGACAACTTTTGCCATGAGAAAGCTTATACTGTTTATTGTGTTCATTAGTATGGAGGTAAACGGCGGAAGCATTATTATTGCTATGAGAATAAACATTCCATAAGGCTCATACTTTCTGATTTTTAAAAGTGTTTCAGCCGGTAAGAAATATTCAAGAATTCTGTATCCATCAAGAGGTGGTATGGGAAGAAGGTTAAATACTCCAAATGCGATGTTTATAAATGCACCCCATGTAAAGAATATTGTTAAGGGCAGACCTATAGATGCAGGGATGTATACTGTAGATAATACTTTAAGGAATATAAGGAACAGAAAGGCACTTATAAAGTTTGATGCCGGGCCTGCAAGAGCTACAAGTAACATTCCAAGCCTTTTATTTTTTATTTTTCTAAATAGAAGTGGATTGACAGGGACCGGTTTTGCCCAGCCAAAATGAACAAGCAAAAGAGCTATAAATCCAACAATATCTATATGGGCTATTGGATTTAGAGTCAATCTTCCGTAAAGTTTGGGAGTTGGGTCTCCCAATCTGTAAGCTACATATCCGTGGGCAAACTCGTGGATTGTTAATGCCCATAGTATTGCAGGGATGCCTATTATCCATTCTGTTGCGTTTATGATATCCTCCTTTCATATTTGGTTTTAAATTTTTTCTTCAACAATATCTCCGTAAGGTTCCACCTCTTTGAAAATCTGTCCCTGAAAGCGGTAAACCTGACAGTATGGAGATTTCCAGCAGTCCGGCGGTAGCCCGGCTTTTAGACAGGTTTGGGATAAAAACTCTTCTTCATTCCATCCCCACTCTACAGGAACCTGAGGAAGGAGGAGGCCACTTGCAAAACCGCACCGAACTATCAATCCATCTCTTCCGACTTTTATTTCTTCAGGTAGTTTTTCAGGTGGAACATCTAAAAGTTCAGGTGGTGTTAAAACGGTAACTTCAAATGTTACATTTTCAAGTTCTGATGGGTCCATCGGAGGAAATCTCGGGTCTTTTGTTGCTGCAGAAATTGCAGCGTCTATTGTTGCTTCTATAAGTGGCATTACAGGTTCTGGAAATCCTATACATCCTCTGAGCTGGTCTGCCGGGAAAGTTTTTATGGTTACAAAAACACCCCTTTTCTCAAATAGCTCTGGTGGTGTATCTGGCGGTATAGGAAATTTTCTTCCGTTTATTAGAAGCTCTTCCACTGTTGTCCTTGCAACTTTTACAAGGAATTTTCCGTATTCTAAGGGAAGCAGTTCCATTTTACTCCTCCAGAGGATTAGCTATATATCCTGTAAATAAAATAGTTCCTTTTTTATCTGTTATGGTGAAAAAGAATGGTCTGTCTATTTTAAACAGTTTTTTAGGTCTTGGAAGGATAGATTTTAAACCTATTACAACGGCTGTTGCAGCGGCAGCTTCTGTTCCGTTTTCATCCACATTAATAAATGTCTGATGAATCGCTTTCTGAACGTAAAGATTTTTCTTTCCGGTCATTTCAGAAAGGTCTGCTTCCATGTTGAAAACATCTTTTATTCCGATTTTTGAAAGTGGTTTTTTAAGATATGTTCTGTTTTTAAGTTTAAATTTTGGCATTTCAAGGTCAACATTTTTAAAATTTAGTTTGTTTAAAACATTGTTGTAGTTTTCATATGTGAGTTTAAAGTTTTCCGTTTTTGGAACAAATATGTTCATTCTGTAACAATTTTTATAGAAAAGGGAAATCGCTTTCACCGTTTCATTTTCAAAAGTTTTAAACCTTCCTGATGTTTTCATCATCGGTACTTTTACAGTTTTACCTAATGTGTAAAAAGGTTTGTTTTCTGTTAGTTCTTTTTTAAAAGGTATCAGCCAGTTATCTTTAAAATGGATAGCGTTAACTATTATTAAACGGGAAAGGGAGTTTACGTCGGATGGTTTTAAAAGGTTTTTTATTTTACCTTTAGTTGTTTTTTCCACATCCCTGTTGATAAGGTTAACGGTTTTTATCCTTTCTGTTTTGTTTTTAAAATCAACCTGTTTTATCTCAGGTTGATAAAAATTTGTTACAGTTTTTAAAAAATTTCCTTTTAGTTTAAATCCTTTCTGGATATAGATTCCGTTAAAGAGTTTTAAATTTTCATCCGATTTTTTCTCTTCTATTTCCTCTTTTATAAGTTTTCTGAGAACAGATTTTTCTGGATATAGAAAGCCTCTTTTAAGCTCTTTTTCTGTATTGTTCTCTGCTCCTTCATACACTGGTGAAAATGCTATGTAGATACTGTAGGGTGAAATAAGGATATTTTTCTTCTTTTTGTAAGAAGCGTTTAAAAATTTTAAACTGAAGTTGTTTACACTTTCTTCAAAAGTTCCTGCAACAGCACTTCCTGTTAGAAGAAGTGCTGCTAACAGGCTTAAAAATATTTTCCTCATTGTGTTTTCCTTATAAGGTTAGTGGAACAATCTCATTATATCGTTATAAAACACCAGAATCATCAGTATTCCAAGAAGAGCAAATCCTATCTGTTGAAATCTCTCCCTAAATTGAGGAGAAAGAGCCCTGCCTCTTATCCATTCTATCAAGAACATAACGATTAATCCGCCATCAAGAACAGGAAGTGGAAGAAGGTTAAAGTAGCCAAGCTGAAGGCTTATGAATCCCATAAAGTATAAGAAGCTTGAAAGTCCGGCTTTTGCAGCTTTACCTGCTACCTGAGCAATCATTATGGGACCGCCGAGACTTTTGACAGATGCGTTTCCTGTTATCAATTTTTTAAGAAATGTGAAAAATAGAGTTGATTGGGAGATAAACTCTTTTATTCCCATCTTAATAGCTTCTGGGAAGGGATATTTAATAAAGGTCTGGTCAATTTCAGGGACTATGCCTATTACATACTTTTTATACTCTTTGTTGTATTCAGGTTTAACTTTGATAGTTAGTTTTCTACCTTTTCTTAAAATCTCAAGGGTAATCTCTTTTCCGTTGCTGTTTTTAATCTCATCAACCACCTGATTCCAGCTTCTAATCTCTTTTCCGTTTATTTTTAAAATCACATCTTTCTTTTTTAATCCTGCCTTTTCTGCAGGGCTACCTTTGACGATCTGGCCTATTACAGGTTTTAATGCAGGGACAACATTTACAGTTCCAACACCTGTTTGGTTATCAAATCCTGTTTTCAGAGAAACATCTATCTCTTTTCCGCCTCTTTCAACAGTGAGGGTTAGTTCCGTGTTAGGATTTAGTGCTACTATTTTTTCAAACTCTTTCCATGTTTTAATTTTTTTGCCGTTTACTCTTTCTATCACATCTCCCTGTTTTAGTGTGGAGTTTTCAGGAACAAATCCAACCTTTGCCGCTTCAATGCTGTAGGTTGGGACGTATCTTCCTATTGAGTAAACAGCACAGAAAAGAAAAATAGCAAGGACCAAATTCATAAAAGGACCTGCAAGAGCTATAATTATTCTTTGCCACGGTGGTTTGGCATAGAAATCCCTTTCACTTTTGATAGGTTCATCAGGGTCTTCTCCTGACATCTTTACATATCCGCCTAAGGGAATAGCTGCGATTACGTATTCTGTTTCTCCGTAACGTTTTTTAAATATTGCAGGTCCAAATCCTATTGAGAATGTTTCAACTTTTACGCCGAAAAATTTTGCCGCCAGAAAGTGGCCTGCCTCGTGGATAGTTATTAAGATTCCAAGGGCAACTATAAAAGCTAAGATTGTTATCATTAAACCTCCTTAAATACTATCTCTTTAAGAGCTTCTTCAGGTTTTCTGTATCCTGTTTTTATGGCAAATTCTACTTCATGGAGTGTTTTAAGCAGATTGTATAGCTCTTTTAAAGAGATTTTCTGTGTAAGATTAATGTATTCCTTTATGACTTTCTGGGGAAGCCTTACTCTTTTCCCCGATTTTATCTCAATTATCTGTCTTAATTGGGTTTGTAAAAGTGCGATAAGGCTTAACGGTTCAGTTCCTTCAGACAAAAGAATGTTTAAATTTTCAATATAATTTCTTTTTTCTCTTTTAAGTATGTGTGTAATTAAAGAGAATATGTTGGTTGTTTTTGTGGCGAAGATAAGTTCAGATATCGTTTCTTTTGTTAATTTACCCGGAAAACAAATAAGTTTATCGGTTTCAACTTTAAGGATTTGAAGGTCTGTTCCGAGAGTGTCAATAATAAAAAGGATTGTTTCATCATCTATCTCTTTTCCTGCTGTTTTGAATTTTTTCTTTAGAATTTGAAATACTTTTTTTCTATCAAAATGCCGGGCAACTACTATATGTTTACTATGTTTCAATATCTCTTTAAAGAGTTCTGTATTAAGGGTCTTTTTATCTATTTCTGTTTCAGAAACAAGAAGGTAAGCAGAAGAGTTTTTAAGAAACCCTATAAATTTTTCTTTATCGGTTTTTTTCCTGATTTTGGAATTTAAAGAGTTTATATTCAGGACTATTAAAAAAGGTTCTTTTTGTGTAAAAAGGTTCTGAGTTGTTCCTTTAAACAGCTTATTTAAAAAGTCATTGTCATTAACATCCACTTTTTCGGTTTCAAACTTTTCGGATAAAGCTTTTATAACTTGCTTTATTAAGTAGATTTCATTACCGTGTATGAATATCTTGTTTTTACCGATTTTTCCGGATTTTATCTGTTTTATAAAATCTCCAGCAGAGACTTCAGCCATTTTTAACCTTTACCATGATTATGGATTTTGGTTCTGTGGGACAGGCGTTTATACATCTTCCGCATCCCTTACATTCGCTGCTGTGAAATTCGGGATAACTTCTATTTTTTATCGTTATGGCTTTATCAAGATTCGGGCAGCTCCAGTAGCAGGAAAGGCAGAACATCTCTTTAAAAGCCACACATTTGTCTTTTAAAAGTTTTGCTACGTATTTGAACTTTTTAAGGTTCTCCCTGCTTAATGCGTTTGATTGACATACCTCTATACAGGTGAAACACTGTTCACAGTAGTTGTTGTCAAAGTTCATTACAGGAAGGTCAAGAAGTACTGGGTTTAGTTTACTGTATTTCTCAAGAACACCGCTTTTACACTCATCTACGCATTTTCCACATTTTTCACACAGAGCTGTAAATCTATCTTCGTCTCCGCTTCCAGGAGGATATACAACATTGTCTGTTGTCTTTGACACCTCATAGGCTAATTCTGCTGCTGCTTTTGTTATGGAAGTAAACAGTTCTTTAAAAAAATCTCTTCTGCTACTCATGGAAGTGTTCCTTTTTTAGCTCTTCTGTAAATTATAAATGCAACTATTAGTAAAATTCCAGATATTGTAAATATAAGATTTAAATTGTGTTGCACAAAATCGGTAATCTCCTTTCCGTAGAAATAGAAGAGAGCAGCCTCTGCGAAAAATCTTAATCCTCTTCCTATTATTGAAAATAGAATAAGTTTTGAAAGGCTTGCATACAGAACACCTGATGTAATTGTAAAAAGCTTATAGGGGAGTGGAGTAAATCCTGCTGTGAGAATAATCATACTTTCGTAGGCTTCAAACAAACGGTGAACTCTGTTAACCTTTTCTTCTCCAAAAAATTTAACAGCAAGAGGTTTGCCACCTTTATAACCTATGAAATAACCCACAATTCCGCCAAGTGTTGAGAACAGAGTTGTTACAGCTGCATAAAAGAACGCACTTTTTGGATTTGCAGCACACAGGGTGATAAGCAAAACGTCTGGAGGTATAGGGAAAAATATCGCTTCTATAAAACTGTTAAATGCAAGTCCCAAAGCGCCATATTTTAAGGCAAACTCCTGCCAGAAAGATGGGTTTAAGAAATCCATAATCTTCTCCGTTGCTTAGCAGTATGGAGATAAATATATGGATTTTTGGTTTAAAAGAGTATTTTGAGTTTTAGGTAAGGTCCAAATAGAGTACTGGTGGCTTTTGCATAGATGTTTAAACTGCTTGTATCTTTCTCAGTTTCAAAAGTGTATTTTGTATATCTGTATCCTGAATTTAGATATATGTGCTTTGTTACTTTGTAGTTGATACCTGCTTCTCCTTTATAAAAAAAGGCAGTTTTTCCTTTAAGATAGACACCATATCCTGAAGGATCTATAGAGTATTTTCCAGATACATTTACATTCAGCCCGTAGCCGGCGGATATTGATAGGAAAAAGAGATTATTACTATTTATGTTTGAGAATCCTACTGTTAAAAAACTGGCGTCCCATTCCATAGCAGATTCCACTGCCTGTAATATTATTTGATTGTTGTTCAGTATATAAAAAGTTTGGGGAAGCTGGTATTTTATGTTCTGAAAACCAATTTTAATGTTGTTGTTTAACAATTTTTCAGAGCTAAATTCAATACTGTAGATGTAAATTGAGGTTGAGAAATCTATATAGGATCTGTTTTGCGTTTGGGTGTCGTATCCTTCAGCGATTCCATTTGTTGTTCCTTTTATGTAGGTGATTGTGGAAGAAAACTCGTTAAAATCAATTCCTAATTTTCCAAATAGCTTTTCCGCTTTGGTTGTGTTCTTTACTGTTTCTTCATCTGTTGATAGGTATTTTAAGCTTAATTTTATGAACTTCCATTTTCCTGCTAAAGAGATTTCCCGAGCCATTAAGTTATCAATTTTAAATGTGTGGTAAATTGTACTTTTAACTACTTCTGTGTCTGGTTTATCACTTTGTTCCCAGGTCATTAGCCAGTATCCAGCAGAAGCTGATATTTCAGAATAAGAGTTTAAAGGGAACATAAGAAAAAATATAATCCAGAACAGTATAGTTTTTTTCATTTCTCAACCACCAGGCTATAATAAGTTAACCTATTGTTACCTCTGTAGACTTTAATTTTGTAGTCACCTTGAGTGATTACTTTGAAAGTAAAGGTCAACGAATCTCCCGGGTCTGGGGAATCATCGTCGGCAACCTTATAGGAATCAACTTTATTACCGAGAGGGTCGTAGAGTTCAACGTAGACATAACCGTTGTAAGAGTAGGAGGAATCGGTACCTTCAAGGACAGTAACAGTGACGGTATAAGTATCTTCGGTTAGATTTTTAAGAACATAATAGTCAGCTGTGTCGTAACTTTCAAAATTGACTTTTCCCTGTATAGTTTCACTTAGGTTAATAGGAGTAGCTGTTGGTAATGAATTGTTTGGTTCACCCTCAGCGTCTTGAATCAATCCGTTTTCAACAGATGGATAAACCACCAGGCTATAATAAGTTAACCTATTGTTACCTCTGTAGACTTTAATTTTGTAGTCACCTTGAGTGATTACTTTGAAAGTAAAGGTCAACGAATCTCCCGGGTCTGGGGAATCATCGTCGGCAACCTTATAGGAATCAACTTTATTACCGAGAGGGTCGTAGAGTTCAACGTAGACATAACCGTTGTAAGAGTAGGAGGAATCGGTACCTTCAAGGACAGTAACAGTGACGGTATAAGTATCTTCGGTTAGATTTTTAAGAACATAATAGTCAGCTGTGTCATAACTGAATAAGTTAACATTTGTAACTATGCTTTTTCCAAGTTGCAACGGATAGGCGGTAGCCGGGACATCATTTGGTTCTAAGTTACCGTCCCATACTGCATAAATCTGCGTTTCTGGAAAGGATGCTGGTATTTCTTCGGATGGGAATATGCCTATCTTAAGAAGTAAGTCGCAGTCTGTCTCATAATTTGTATTTTTGGGATAAAGTCTTAATTCATAATTGTCAGAAGGATTCACCACTTCAAGTTCTATAGCTCCTTCCGTATTTATCGTTGTCCCTGTTGCTGGTCCGTTGTTAAGGTAAATTTGCCCTTCCACGTAACTATCATCTATTAAGAGTTTTTTGTCAAACATAAGAATTTCATATTTCCCAGGTGCCGGGAAATGGAGTTTAATAGGAATATAGTCCTCAACAAAACCATCTCCGTCTATATCAGATAGTTTTGCTGTTTGAACTCTTATTTGCTTTATCTGTCCTGAAGATAAGGTTTTGTTCTCTTCACTATCAAGGTCTCCTAAAACTCTTGTAACTATCTGGTATTCGTACAAGGGTTTGTTGTTTTCATCGGTTTCCTGGGAGTGTATCTTTATTATTGCAGTTCCGCTTTTGTTTGCTGTTATGGTTCCATTATTATTTACTGATGCAATAGTTTCGTTAGGGGATTCAAAAATTAAAGTTTTGTCTGTAGTTGCTTCTGGAATCTGAAATTTATCATTTAAATAAATTCCATCTGATGTTGTGTAAAGTTTCAGATATGGGATGTCGGGTTCTTTCAACCATACATAATCTATAGGATTGACTTTAACGTAAATTTCTTTTTTTGATAATAAACCGTTTGAATCGGTGGCAGAGATTTCTATTCGGTGAATACCCGGAAGTAGCACTTTTTCAAGAGTTGTTGTGTTGGTTGATAATAAACCTTGTAAGTCGGAAAACCACTGGATACTTAAATTTTCCACAGAATCTTCTAAATCAAAAATAGAGGTTACTATTTTAACTTCTTCATTAGCACTGTATGTTTTAGGATTTAATTTTGTAAGTTCTGATTCTGATGGTGAAAGTATATCTATTTCAGGATAATGGTTGACATTTAAAGTGTATGTGGCGATATCTTTTCTGGAGTTTGAAGTAGCCTCTATAGTTAAAGTGTATATTCCACCTTCATCTGGTAGTTTCAATATTGCTTTTCCAGTAGTTGGATTTTTATAGAGCCATACTCCTGCATTTGAATAAAAGTTGTAATTTATTAAATCTCCATCATCATCTGTAGCTGCAACTTCTATATTTAAGCGATTTTCAGGATTTAAAAAACACGTTTTTGTTGTTTCATTACATACTGAAACTTTCGGGTTATCAAGGTTTAAAAATTTTGTATAGGTAATTTCTGGGGGATTCGGGTCTATATACTCTATTTCTATTGGGTAAGATACCGTATAAGTTTCTCCGGGGGAAATGGAATTTATAAAAATATTTTCTTCTTTAAGACTATTTCCTTCTCCATCTCTTCCTGATATTGACAAAATATATCCATCGTAACCGGCAGGAATGTTGTTTAATATAAAGTTAAAAGGGGTTTGTGGATTGATATCGTAAAAGTGATACGTTTTTAAAAGTTCATTATTATTTGAGTTATATATGTTTATATCAATAGAAAACAGAGTATCAGAAGAAGGAAGAGTTAAAGTTCCGCTAATTGACCCCAGTTGCCTTTCAAGTATTATTGGTTCTGTGATAAATGTGGTATCTCCTTTGATAATAGTAAATGTAATTGTTTTCGTTTTAAAATAATCTTTAGTGGGAGTGATGTTGAGTTTATATTCTCCTTCAGGGAGGTTCTTTATTAAAAAGAAACCATCCGACTTTGAGGTATATGCTTTAGTTTCTATTTGACTGCTATCTCCAACTTTTTCATATCCTATAATTGTTCCTGCATTGGTATCTTCACCTGGAAGAAAAACATACCCCATTACACTTCCTGTAGTAGTTTCCTTTTTAAGTGTAATATTCCCTATATTTAAATCTGAACCGTATTCAGAGATATTTATCTCTTTTTCTACTGGGACAAATCCTTCTTTTCTGACAGATAATGTATAAGAACCTATGGCAACATTTTTAAATTCAAACTTTCCTGCACTATCTGATAGATTTAAAAGGAAATTTCCTTTTGAGGGCTGGAGTGTTATTATTGCTTCACTTATTGGGTTTCCGTCTTCATCTTGAATAGTTCCTTTTATTTTTGAAGAACTAATAAAGTCATCCAGAGTTACTGTTATGTCACTTTCTTCAGGAACTTTAATATATTTAAAGAAAATAACATTTCCATTAATATCTGATATTGCTACTAAATAGCATCCTTCAGGAATGTTTTGAATAGTTTCTGTTGTATTTGGCAAAATTTTCCTGTTTTTTATAAGAAGTTCCGGAATATTTAGAAGAAGGCTTTCATACTTATTTGTTTGCACTTCTAATGTCATATTGTAAGTTTTGGTTAGAGAAATTTTCCCAAGGTCTACCGTTTCAGACTCCTTTACAGATATGTTATTTAACTGAAATCCTTCTGTTTTATTTTCTGTCAGAAATGTTATTGAAATGTTGGAGGAAGGTGTAACGTTATCAATTATTACCGTACTGTTTTCATAAGTTATTATGTTTGAAAAAGTGTTATTTGTATTTTCTATTGAGTTTTCTATTGCATATTTTACTTTGTCCGGGGTTGCGATAAGTGTTCCATTCATATAGTTGATGTTTTCAACCTCAAACTTTATTTTTCCGCTGGATTTTTCTATAGTGTAAGAGGAACTTTCAGAGGAAACATCAGTTGTCGGTTCAGATTCTTTATTATCTTCAGATGGAAAGCATCCAAGTATGAATGGTATTAAAATTACAAGAAGTAAAAGTCTTAGAAACGGCTTTACTCCTTTCATTACTACATACCTCTTTTGCAGGTATTTTTCTTTTGTTATTTTGATAATTTACCATAATTTTCCTTAGTAATTTTTTACTAGTGAAATTGGTTGTCAAGATGTTTTATAAAGTGTTTTTGCTTATACTTATAAGTATTAATTGTTGGAAAAAAATATATAATTAAGTATTTAAGTTTCGTTTGTGGGTTTTCCAGTTAAATTTGGTTATGGGGGGAAGTATGAAAAGGCTATTAACCTTTACGGTGGCATTTATTCTTTCCATTTCAACTGTTTATGGAGAGAGCTTCCAGGATTTTCAAAAAAATTTGAGTAATGAATTTTTATCATTCAGAGACAATGGATTTAAAGAGTACAAAAAAAGAATAGATGAAGAGTTTCGCTTATATAAAAAGATTCTTAATGAGGAGTTTGAAAAGTATAAAAGAGAGATTGGGAAGTACTGGAGTCAACCTGTTTTGCCGTCTCAAAAGGTTTTTGTTCAATACAGCAAAGATTTTAGAAAGAGGACAATCGTTGATTTCCAGAACAGCACAATTAAAGTGGAAATTCTAAATCCCGGCAATAACTACAAAAAGCAGCTAAAAGAAGCCTTAAAAGAGATAGTAGTTGAGGATGTTAAAACAGCTTTTAACAAAAATCCAGTGTTTGTTAATGTTGAAAAAAGACTAAAGAAACGGAAACTTAAAAATATAGCACTATCAAAGGTTAAAAAAGAGAAAATAGTTGGAGATGTTCTAACAGGAAAGGAAAACATATCTAACCATGAGGCGGATAGAATTGCTGAAAACATATTAAAAAAAGGAAAAATAAAAAAACTTAGAGAGAAAAAAGGTAGAAAGAAGATTGTTCTTACATATTCTTTTCCTAAAAATAGAATAGTGATAAAGGCAAAAAAGTATAGAGATATTGTTCATAGGTATTCTAAGAGATACCGGATAGATGTTCCTTTGATCTTCTCCATTATACATACAGAAAGCAGCTTTAACCCTATGGCAGTCTCCCACATTCCAGCTTACGGACTGATGCAGATTGTTCCTCAAACTGCCGGCAGGGATGTCACTAAGAATATTTTTGGAAAACCTATGCTTCTTACACCTTCCTACCTTTTCAACAGTGAAAATAATATAAATATAGGAAGTGGTTATCTTTACCTGCTGTATTACAAATATTTTGCTGGAGTGAAAAATCCTAAAAGCAGGCTTTTCTGTTCTATCGCTGCTTACAATGGAGGACCAGGAGGGGTTGCAAGAGCGTTTACAGGGACAACAAATTTGAGAAGAGCTATAAAGGTTATAAACAGAATGTCACCCGAGCAGGTTTATGAAACTTTACGTAAACGTTTACCTATGAGAGAGACAAGAGAGTATCTTAGAAAAGTTTATAGTAAAATATATTTATATAAAAACTTTTAGAGGGAGGATATTATGAAAGTAAGAAAGGTTTTAGCTGCTGCTATGGTTGGTCTTATTGCTGTTGTTGCAGGATGTGGAGGGGGGAAGCCTACTCCTAAAACAACAGTGGAAGTTTCTTTCCCGTGGGATGATTACTGCAATAAGTATTCTAACATTGAAGGAGGACTTGCGGTTTGTAAATGTAACTTTGCCATGGATATAGAAGAAGCACAGATAGCAAGAGAAGAATCTGTAGCTGATGCAAGGAGCGAACTTGCAAGGTTACTTGAAGTGAAAGTTATGACTATGGTTAAAAGGTATAAAAACAGAACTGTAGCTGGTAAAAAACGTTATATGGGAAGCACATTTGAAGAAGTGGCCAAGCAGGTTGCCAAACAGTACTTAAGAGGAACAAGGGTAATCAACTCCAAAACGTTCAGGGCTGATGATGGAAGATATGTTGTTTGTGCGGTTGTAGCTCTTCAACCTCATACCGTTAAACAGATGATTAAGGAGATGGCTCAGAAAATGGAGCTTTCACCAAGAGATGAGGATATTCTCTATCAGGAGTTTAAAGCTTATAAGGCTCAGCAGGAGCTTGAAAAGGAGATGCAGAAGTATTAAGGAAATAGTTAATGGAAAGATTGTGGGTAATGTTTCTGATTGTGGGTTTAATTTCAGGGTGTTCGTCTCATAAAAGGGGGGCTGTAGAAGCAGTTCCCCCCTGGTTTTTTGAACCGGCTGATTTAAGAAATAAAGGGGGAGTTGGATTTTCAAATCCTGCTATAAAAGAGGAGAAGGCTTATCTTATAGCGAAAGAGAGAGCTATGAAAAGCCTGTGTAATATTACTGATGAAGATTGTACAGAGGAGATTAAAGAACTTAAACAGGGAAAGGATGTTTATCTGAGAGGCAGAAAGGTTAAATTTCTAACTAAAAAAATAGTTGATGATAGATTTGTTTCAAAGGAAATTTATGCTGCTTATGCTGGATTTAAAAAACCGTTATCTTTCAAATATTATAAAGACTGTCTTTCTCCTGACCTTTCAAAGTGTAAGCCGGAGTGGGTTTGCGATTATTTTGCCGAAGGTGTTGCAGGCGCTGTAGGTATTTCAAATATAGCTCCAAACTTTTTTGACGAGTATATAACTGCTTTAAAAGATGGAGTGGAAAAGCTTTCTTTGATGTATGGAGTGGATATAAGCGGTTTTGAAATCAGAAAAACGTTTAAAGAGCCTCTTTCAACATTTAAGTTAAAGGTGAGAGAAATTCATCTGGGAAAGGTAAAAAGCAGGAGTATTAGAATTGTTGTTAGGTCGTTATTTGTTGATAGGAACGGCAAACTATTTATGTATTTAATTTCTCCTGACTTAAAAACAAATAGACCTGATATGTTTAAAAATAAAAAGTTAAAGCCCTGCTGGATAGATGATCCTTTCTGTTTAGGTGGAGAGTATGTTTATGTCGGTGTTTGTGGCAACCACATAGGAGGGGTAAAAGAACAGGTTAACACTGCAATAAAAAGGGCGCTATTTCAGCTTGCAAAAGATGAAGGACTTTTAGTTGACTATGAAAGGATATCTGTTAAAATTGATAAAAATAAATGGATATTAAAAGTTTTGAAAGAAGGGGTAAAACAGGAAGTTAAGGGAAGGGTTATAGGTATCTACTTTTCACCTTCTGGGAAGGTTTTTGCTGGGGTTGTAAAAGCAGATTAATTATAAAGTTCTCGGGGGTAATATGAGGGCGTATTTTTTAGCTATCTTGAGCTTATTATTATCACTGTTTTCCTGTGTTTCTGCAAATCAAAATGTATCTGCAAAAACAAATACAAGTGTTAAGGACCCTGAAATCAGGGCTGTAGAAGAGAAAGCAGAGAAAGCTTTTAATGAGCTTGAGGGAGAATTTAAGTCTGAAGAAAAAGAGTATCAGTATCCTGTAGATTCTGAAAAAACAGAATCCAGGCAAAATAATGAGTCTCAAAATAACACTCCTGCTGTTAAAAAAGAAAAACCTGTTACTTTAAAAGGCAGGGTTATTTTTAAAGAGTGTGCTTTCGGCAAAAATAAAACTGAGGCAAGGGCTACAGCTTTAAAGAGAATCTCTCAGGATATCATTTCAAATGTAAGTGCTGTGGAAGTTGTGAAAAAACAGCTTAAAAACAGGAAGATTACAAGGGAGTATTTTTCTTCCACTTTAATAGGAACAGAAACTCTTTTAAAGGGGGTTTTCTTTGAAGATAGAGGAAGGAAAAAGGAAGGGTATGAAGTTTGTGCTGTTTTAACAGATGAAGGAGTAAGGCAGACGGTAGATTATCTCAAGTCCTTTTTAAAAAGAGACCTTTCAGCACTGTCAAAAGATGAGCTTAGAGAGCTAAAAAAGAAAGCATTTCTTCTTATATCTATAGCTGAAGCAGTAAACGATAAAAAGAATGTAAACTTTGCACTTAAAAAAATTGGAGAGATAGATAAATACTTAAACTACGGAAGACTTGTGGTCATCACTGTTCCTGAGGACGCGGTTGTTAAAGTGGATGGTAAAGTTTACAGAGCCGGTAAAACAATTCTCTTAAAGCCTGATAGAGAGTATTTTGTTGAGATAGCCAGAAAGGGTTATAAGTCTGTTAGAGAGAAAATATACCTGTCCAGAGGGGAGAAAAAAACAATTTCCCTTGAACTTCCAAAGAAAATTTCATTCTCGGTGCCTGTTGTGTTGAAAATAGATTTTGATTACGCAAGGCCGATAGTTGAAAAGCTGCTTATTGATAGTGGATTTATAGTTACAAACAGTGCTCCAAATGTTCTTGATATAAAAATAAGAGATTTTAAAACCAAAGTTAAAGGTTATGAAAAACATGAACTTGAAGTTGTTGCAACCCTTCTTTCAAACGGTAAACCTGTTGTTATGAAAAGAGGAAAGATGAAGCCGTTTTTCACAACCGATCAAACTCACGATACGATTTTGAAAGAGAAAGCTGAAAAGCTTGTTAAAGCTGTGATTAACAGCCTTTTAAACAGTGTTGATACTGAAAAGCTTTCAAAATAATCAGGAGGTGAGGGATGGGAATTCGCGCAGGAGTGGCATTTTTAACACTTTCCCTGCTCTTTTCAGGTGTAGCTTACGGTGTGGAAAACACTCAGGCTATCTATTCTGATGTTACTCAGAAACGGTATGAGAGGAAAGCTGCCCTTTCTGTTGGAGAGCTTGTTTTCTCTTCAACCACAGTTACCGTTCCTGTGGTGGATAATACAAAGAAAGGAACGGCTTCTTTCATTGCCGGTTTGGTTCGTGCTGCGACAGGTCAAAATGCTTACACTTATAAGGTTTCTAAAAACCAGATTGATGACCTTACGAAACTGTTTTATAAATATGTTATTACTCAAAGATTTGACAAAATTCTTCTCTTACCGGATAAAGCTGTAATAATAACCAAAACTGGAGAGATGGTGGCAGATACTGGACTTCCATCTCCGGGAATTCCTCAGGAGATAAGCTATTCCGATTTTAAAAACAGGGTGGAAAGTTACCTTAATTCTAAGGTGGCTCCTGTTGTTGGTCAGCTTCTTTCAGCAAGTATGGATCAGCGTTATAAAGAACTGCCTGAAAAGGAGCAGATGACATTTATTACTCAAAAAGCTAAAGAGCTTGGAATAACAGCGGATGTGGCTGATAAACTTATGAACTCAGGATTTGCCTTTGCTACTTACATTCCGTCTGTTTCTGGTGTATTAACACTAAATGTATCGTCAGGTCTTGACAAAATTCTTGTAGCAGGTGCTCCTTATAACGCCAAGATGACACTGGAAATGAAACCTAAAGTGATTATTTACAAGTTTAATCCTGGTACTGGAAAGTTTGAGTTTTACAAGGAGATAAAGGCTGAGTCTGGTAAAACTACTGAAATTATGCCTTTAACATCAATCGTTTACGGTGCCCAGTATTATAAAAATCTTTTTGATAAGGCTATTTCTACTACCGCTAAAGCGGCTGCACTAAATGCTGGAATGAAGCTTAAAGAGGATGATAACTTTGCTGTTTTTGCTCCGGCTGAAGAGGTTTCAGGATCAACATTTAAGGCGGCTGTAGGAGTTGCTGAGGCTATAAGAGTTGACGCTCCGTTTGATGTTTACGAGTTTAAAGATGGGGAGAAAGTTTATAAAGGATTTGGTAAAACAAGAAAAGTTGCGGCAAACTGTGATGAAAATTCTATTGATAAGACAGAACTTACCCTTATAAAAGGGAATGTTGAGGAATATGACCTTTTAAGGGAGCATCCGTGGTCTGGAGTTTTAATAGGATTACAGGCAGGTTTTACTCCGTTTACCGTTTCTGAAGTTGCAGGATATCCTGCTGATGGTGGAGGAACGTGGTCCACTATTCGTTTGAGATTTGATGCTGACCTTGGATATATAAGAAATTCAAAGGCACTTTCAGAGTGGTGGTTAAAGGTTTATACAGGAATTGGTTTTGGAGCGGATGATGTGACCGTGGATATGGGATGGCTTGGGACTCTTCAGCTTTCTCCTGATGCTTACTATGAGGGAGGCTTTGGAGTTTATAAAAGATTTTATTTGGGAACAACGGGTTTATCAATTGCTCCAGGTGCTGATATTTCCGGAAGATATTTGAAATTTACAGGGACATGGGGAGATGAATTAACTATAAGCGCTCTTACTCTTACTCCTAACATAGGGTTTGTTTACAGTTTCTCTCCTAACTTTGAAATAAATGGTGAAGTTGGATACGCTTTAGATGTTTATTCCAGCACTACTCTTACAGATATATGGGGAAATCAATATACTGGAAGTGCAACAACAGAAGGTGGAGTTAATGGATTTATTGGATTTTCCTTCCATTTTGGAGCTGTTGGTAGCTTTGCAAAGCTATATTCTGAGCCGCCAAAGTGTGAGAAAGCAAAATGATAAGGAAAATTTTTTTAGTTCTTTTACTTTTTACACTTCCTGCCGGTGCGGTAACCGCCGGCAGGATTACTGATTTTGAAGGAAAAGTTAAGATTTTTGAAGATACTTTTTTAGGCAAAAAAGTTACGAATGTTCCGTTTAAGTTTGGTTTTAACTCAAAAATTAAAACCTATTCATCGTCAAGAGCTTTCATAGATTTTGGCTTTTCAAAACTGCTGCTTCTTGAAAAAAGCGTCTTAACAGTGAAGAATAGAGGTGATGTTTATCAGGAAGAAGGAGAGGTAATTTATTCTGTTAAAAGGTACGGGAATGTAAAAGGGTTTTTCGTAAAAACTCCTGTTTCTATAATAGGGGTTAAGGGAACAGAATTTATAATAGCTGTGGGCTCTGTTGATAGTGTTAAGGTTGGGTTGAAAAAAGGATTTCTCTCTATACGCTCTGTGGAAGAACCTTTTAAAGTTTACAAGGCTGTAGTAGAAGATGAGTTTTCCAAATTTAAAAAAGAGTTTGAAAATTATAAAAAAAAGCAGGTAGATGAGTTTGAAGCTTACAAAAGGAAGTTAAAAGAAGAGTTTCTGTTTTATGCAAAGGAGTTTACAATTTCAGCTGGTAAGTCTCTTGTGATAAAAGGAAACAAAGTGGTTATTCAGGACACTATTCCTTTAAAAATGAAAGAAAAATTTAAGCTTTTTGAAAAGTTTTTCAGGAGGGGAGAATGAGAAAGTTTATTCTTTTTTCTTTGCTGGGTCTTATTGTAACTTCCTGTGCCTCTTCAGGCGGACAGAAACAGGTTTGCACGATACCTTCTTCAGTAGAACCTCTTTCCAGAGAAGCTCAGTTTGTTGAGTCCACAAGCACTGCTGAGTATGTGATTCTTGCTTCTGGAAAAGGGTGTAACGTTTCACAGGCAAAACAGGATGCAAAAAAAGCAGCTATATGGTTTGTTCTTTATGCAGGTGATAGACCGCTGCTTCAAACTTCAAAGGAGAAAAGAAGAGCTAAGGGAGTTGTTGCTGAAATACTTTCAAATCCTGATAGATATATAAGGTGGAGTAGTGCTCCAAAGTCAAAAAGGAAAGAGGGCCCTTACGTTGTTATGAGTTATCTTTTCAAGGTTGATGTTGCTTCCATTAAAAACACTTTACTTGATGCCGGGGTTATCGCTTCAACAGAAGAGATTTCTGAAGAAGTTGGGTTGCCGTTTATAGCCGTTCTTCCCGAATCTGATGATGAGTTTTCAAAATTTGCGGTGACAGTTATAGAAGAATATCTGCAGGATAGGGATTATGAGGTTTATGTGCCAGAAGATGAAACTCAGGTAAGTAACATTATTAAAACAGTGGCAGCACTTGAAGGTAAAACAGACCCTTACTATATGGAAGCATTGCAGGTGGGTAGTGATATTTTTGTAAAGGTTAAGACCAATGTCTGGAAGGTAAATAAGTATGGAAGAACTTTTCTGAAAGCTTCTGCAAAGGCAAAAGCTTACGAAACAGCAACCGGAAAACTTCTTGGTGCTTCAACAGGATTTTCACCAGAGAGAAACGTAACATCTCCTGAGGCGGTTGTTCAGGAGGCAACAAATGACCTTGCTGATAAAATTACCCGTCAGATAAGAAAAGCCTGGATAAAGGAAGCGAAAAAAGGAAAACCGTTTAAAGTTGTTGTATTCTCTAATGAGAGTGAATTCAGAAATGTTGATAAGGCACTTTACAGACTTTTCAGAAAACTTTCTAAAAGACCTGTTAAAAGGCTTGCAGCTGGAAAGTCGGCCGCTACATACGTGGTATATGTTAAGGGAGTGCCGAACGCTTATGAGCTGTTTTTAACCCTTGAAGAGTCTTACTCTGGACCGGGAAAAATTGAAAAGGTTCTTGATACAGGTTCTTTACTGATTATTAAGGCTGGTTCTTCAACTGAAGATATTGTTATAGAATAATTTTAAAGGGGAGGATTAATCCTCCCCATTTATTTTATACGTGATGTAAATATTTATTTTCATCTTTTCCTTTTTCACTTCAGGCGGAAATGGAGGAAACTTACTCTTTTTTACCGTTTTAACAGCGTTTTTATCAAGAATAGGAAAACCTGAAGATTCTGCTACTTCTATTTTTTCCACATTTCCGTTTCTATCTATTGTAAGAACAAGTTTTACAGTTCCTTGAATGCCCATCTCTTTTGCTAATTCTGGATACTGTTTGTTTTTATCAAGTGAGTTAATTACCTCTTTTATATACATGTTTTTCCAGTTTAAAAAGGAAAAAAGAGAGCCGCCTTTGGTAGTTTTTCTATTTTCTTCTTTTTTAGATTCTACTGATAAATTATTTTTCTCTCTGTTTATAGCTTCCATCTTTTGTTCTTTTTTTTCTTCTTTATGATTTGTTTCTTTCTCTGGTTTTCTTATCTGCTTTTTTACATTTGATATTTGAGTTTTCTTTTGAGGTTTTTGATGAGTCTTGTTTTTGTCTTTTTTATCAGACGTTTTTCTCTTGATTTTTGCTTTCTTTACTTTACTTTTCTTTTTTATAGGTTTAGTTTGATGTTTTTTTTCTATTCCTTGCTTATTGTCTGTTTGCTTTTCTGTATTGCTGATAGCTTTCTGTTTTATCTTTACAGCTATTTTAGTTTTATCTCCATTTAAAGTGATAAGTTTTCCTGCTGGATTTCTATTAGCATCTATAAACTTTAAAATTAAAAAGTGAATTAATAAGGATAGTATTAATGTGAAGAGTAAGAGTCTATTTTTTGATTGTAAGAAGGTTGACATTGTTTATGCCTGCCTCTTTTAGTCTGTCAAGAACTTCCATAAACGTTTCGTAGTTTACTTTTCTATCCCCTGCTATATCCACTTCTGCTGTTTTTGGCAGTTTTTTAAGCTGGTTGATGGAAACTTTTTTTCCGTTTAGAAGTATTGTTCCGTCAGGTTTAATCTCTATTAAATATGTTTTCTTTTCTACTTTTGCTTCATTTCCTGTTTCTGTTACAGGAAGGGAAACACCTATCTGGTGTTTCTGGTAGGTGTTGGTTAGAAGAAAGAAGATGAGAAGCAGAAACACCATATCCACAAGAGGTGCTATATCAAGTATTGATTCATCATCTTTCTTTTTTCTGAACTCTATCACCGTAAACCTCTATAAGTACCTCTTCCATATCCTCTTTAAGGGCAAGCTCTATTTTGTCAATTATTCCTGTTAGATAAAAATATCCAAAATAGGCAGGAATCGCTACACATAGTCCTTCTGCAGTGGTTAAAAGAGCTGTCCATATCCCATCAGCAAGCTGAGCGGGATTGACACTGTATCCACTTCCAGCTACATTGTGAAAAGCCTCTATCATTCCTATGACAGTTCCAAGAAGTCCAAGGAGGGGAGCTATGGATGATGCTAATTTTATAAAACTCACCCTCCTTTCACATTCGGCTATTATTTTGGCACCTTTAAGTGATAAAAGATTTTCTATTACTTCAGGAGTTTTATTTTCTATATCCTTAATGGTTTGCATCAGCTCTTTTTTAAATCCCTGCTTTTTTACCTGTTTGTAAAATCTGTTTAAAACAAATACCCTTTCAAGAAAAACTGCAAATGTAGTTATTGAAAGAAGCAGTAAAACGTATCCTATAAATCCACTTTTTGCAAGTAGTTCCATCTACTCTCCGTTTTTCAGCATCTCTTTGATCTTTTCTGTCTCCCTTTCTGGTGGCACAAGAAGAACCGGAATGTCAGCGTCATCGGTTACTTTTTGAGCTACACTTCCAAACCAGAAAAGGTTATATTTCATTCTTTCCTCTTCGTGGGTTCCGATAATTCCCATTGCTATAAGATTTACATTCTCTTCCTGAGCAGATTCAAGAATGGCATCTGCAGGGTCTGTATGCTCTATAAGCTTATAAGAAACATCTTTTATGCCTTCTGCCTTAAGATGTTCTACAATTTCCTTTAGTTTATTTTCTACTTCTTCTATATTATCTCTTCTCTTAAGAACATGGGTAACAACGACTTTTTCAATTAAAGGTTTAAATTTAAGTATATATTCCACCGTTCTGTAAGCGTTTTTTGATAAATCTGTTGCTATCTCTATTTTCTCAAAAATGGAAACTTTCTCGTGCTCTTTAAAGGTTGAGGGGAATACAAGAACTGGAAAAGCGGTAACTTTTATGAATGTTAGGGCTGTTGAGCCGAGACTGCTAAATAGTATTCCTAAGAAGCTTCTTCTTTTTCTGTGTCCTAAAATGACAAGATCAACATTTTCATCAAGTGCTGTTTCAAGAATTTTCTCAACAGCTTTTCCAAGTTTTACATAATATTTTGCTTTAATTCCATATTCCTCAAGAAGCAGCTGCCACTTTCTAAAACCTTCTGCAGCTTTCTTCTTCTCCTTTTCAAGTTCACCTTTTAGAAGTTCCCCTGTTTTTGGAACAATAACTTTTTCAAGTTCTACAACGTATAAAAAAACAACTTCTTCAAGTCCTGCTTCTTTTAGTTTGATTATCTCTTTTAAAATTCCAAATGAAAACTTTTCAAAGATTGTAGGAAACAGCACTTTCATCATAGCCCCCATAGAACTTTTAAGTTAAACCTATTTTATCAAAAGTTTTAAGCATTGTTGCTATCTCTCTTGCTCTTTTAAGAGAGGATTGTCTGAATGCTATACTATATGATCTTCCATTGATATCAACTGTTCCTGTATTTCCTTCTACAGCTTTATGAGGACATTTTAAGAGGCATCTTCCACAGAACATGCAATGAGAGAGAAAACCCTCTTCTTTTCTGAATGCGTCTGCCGGGCAGAACTCTTCCACAAAACACGGGCTGCAGTTTTTACATTTTTCTTTACTGAAAGAAAAACTTTCGTCAAATTTCCATACATCCTGGTACGATTTTTTACAGATAACATCTCTTCCAACTACATTTGCTACAGGGAGTGTGATTTTATCAGGCGTTTTCTTTACTATTTTTTTGTATTCCTCTTTCGTTATTTTTCTTTTTATCCCAAGGCCAAGATAGTACTCTACACCTCCGCCTGTTTTAAATATTCCAAAATATTCCTTTTTAACCTCTCTTAAATCACATAAAACAGCTATGTTCGGCTTTTCAGGTTTACTTCTCGTTCCTTCTCCTGTTACTACTCCTGTTGTTCCGGCTATGAATATTTTTTCTCCCGGTTTTATGGTGAAGTGTTCATGAGGATTTAGTGCTCCGCACCCTGAAAATGTAAACTCCCCGGGATTTAATGTATCTGCTGCAAATATTGTTTTTACAGGCTCATAACTTATGAATCCCATGTAGTTTTTTACACATACCCTTGTAAAGAAAAGTTTAGCGTAGTCAAAATCTTTTAAAGATAGATTAATTTCTAAAACATCTTTTTTTCCGTTTAACTTTTCAGCTGTTACAATTGCTTTTACCTTTCTGCCTTCAATCAACTTCTGTATAAAAGCAGGTCTGCTAACTATACCATCAACAAGTCCAAGTGTTTCGTTGGGTGCAGGACCAACAGAAGTATCTTCACCATCTATTGAAACTTTTACTGCTTTACGGTATTTTCCACTTTCTGCAAACCGAAATTCGTAGATGAGAGCCGGTGTTGAAATTACAGCAAAAGTTGCACAGGTAACACCATCTATCTGATTAAAAGGTATGGCTCTGGTTTGAATCTCTTCAACGGTATATATTCCTTCCATACGTTCTCCTCAATAGGAATAGGTTTAATCTTCTCCCTGAAATACTTATAATTTATGTTGATTTCTTTCTTGTGGAGAGTGTTATGGTAAGTTACGAGAAAATAAAAGCTTTTATAAGGCTTTCAAAGCCGTTTAAGTTTCTTACTATGATTTATCCGTTTCTCCTTGGAACGGTGATTGCCATATGGGATACAGGAAAGGTGGATGTTGGACTTTTTCTTATCAGTCTTGGAATACTGATTTTAGCTGTTGAATGTGTTTATGTTCAGAATGATGTTGCCGATTTAAAAACTGACAGTGAAAATCCTTCTGCTTTCACTGGTGGGTCAAAAGTTCTTGTGGAAGGGCTTATGAAGCCTAAAGAAGCCCTTTTTATTGCCTATCTTTCTGGTATTCTTGCTGTTTTGCTCGGACTTATTTTTGTTTTTAAATACCGTTTTTCATGGAATTTTTACCTTTTATGTTTTGTTCTTTTTATTCTGGCTTACGGTTATACCGGCTGGCCGTTTAAATTTGCTTATAGGGGACTTGGAGAAATTGTTCTTGCATTTACAAATGCCGTTGCTCCTACTCTTATAGCGTATATGTTTCAGGCAAGACATTTTTCATGGTTGCCTGTAGTTTTATCTGTTCCTTACATGGTTTCAGTGTTTGCTCAAAAAGTTTTGAGAGAATTTCCAGATTATGGACCGGATAGGAAAGCCGGGAAAAGGAATCTGGTTGTTAGATTTGGAAAAGAAAGAATGGCTCCTGTTTATTTTTTCTCCCTTTATGTTTATATTTTCTCTCTGATTTTTGCTGTTTTCTTTCTGATTCATAAGAGATTATATCTTATATCGGTTTTACCCGTAGCTTATCTGTTTGTTCTCTGTTATAAAATTATATCTATCGTGAAGTGGCGTCCTGATTTTTATAACGATTACGAAGTGTTAAAAGTTTTAAATGGTAAAGGTTTTAAGTTGATGTTTGACACAAATATTGTGTTTATCTTTATTCTTTTTCTGGATTTGTTTATAAAGAAGGTGAGAGGATAATTTCCTCTCACTCATTTACAGCAAACGCTCTATCGGAATCATTAATAAGTTTTTTAAGTTCACTTTCAACTTCAACAGAACCCTTCTTTCCTATATACCTTAATCTGTTGGCATAAACGAAGAACTGTCTGAGCATTATCAGGAAGGCATACATCCCTTTTTTTGTTGTATAAACATTGCCCCTTTCTTCAGTTGCCATTCCCATGAGCTTAACAAACCGTGATTCCCACCACAGCCCCCTTTCATAAGGCACACCGAATCTTTCTTCAAATTTCTCTTTGTTTAATCTTCTTCCAAAAAGACTCATCATCATGTAGTATCTCATGTGATCTTTCTTCGCAAGTTTATATGAACGCATAATGGTTGGAAACTTACCTTCCTTTATAAGTGTTATGTAGAGAGGAATTGTGTAGGCGTTCATATTCACATACCCGTTGGAAAAAGAGAAAGAACCACATCCAACTCCGATATAGTCCTGATAATCTACGATGTATTCATCTATCATATCTATCTTTTTATCTTCCCTTTTTCTTGAGAAGCACCAGGAAGAAGCTGGAATATACTTTTCTCTCATTGTAGGAAGTATTGTATTGAAATACATGTTTTTTTCTTTATCATAATCAACTTTTCCCATCTGTTTGATGTTGTGAACATTTTGCTCTGCAACCATAAGAGGATAGCAGGTTATCTGGTCAGCTCCAAGCTCTATTGCCGTTTCAAGGTCTGATTTAAGAATCTCTTTTGTTTGCGTCGGCAGATTAAATATGAAATCAAGATTTACTATTCTAAATTTTCCAATTAACTCTTTAACCCTTTCTTTTATCTCTTCTCCACTTCCATACTTTTCATATCTTCCTATCTCTTTTAAAAGGGTATCATTAAAGCTCTGTATTCCCACAGAAAGCCTGTCAAGCCCTGCTTCCTGAAATATTTTCACCGTTTCATCGGAAATTCTTGGATTTGCTTCTATGGAGATTTCTGTGATGTTAAACTCTTTTCTTATAAGTTGAAGAATTTCGGCTAGTTCATCTGGAACTGTTGTTGGAGTACCTCCGCCAACGTATGCAGAGTTAAAGTCATAACCTAAATCTTTATACATCTCTATCTCTTTCTTTACCGCCTGGAAGTACTCTTTTATAGTATTTTTATACTTGTAAAGGTCGTAGCTGTTAAAGCAACAGAATGGACATACTTCTTCACAGTAAGGCACATGGATATAGAGAAGCTTCTTTCCTTTACTGTTCATATCATCAGCCGGTGCTTCTCCTACGGCTTTCCTGAAAACAAGTGTTTTAGAAAGTTTATATCTCATTGCTGGAACAAGGGCTGAATTGATTAAGTTCATTTAAATCCTCCGTATAAGCTTCCTCCAATTAACAATTATAGTTTATAAACTTCTGAATAAACAAATCTTTCTGTTTTAAAATTTTTATTTAAGAATATTGAGCAATTCAATAAAGTTGATTGAAAATTTTTCTTGAGGTTTCTCTTTTAACGGTTGCAGTTCTGTTGATTTTATCTGCTCCCTGTTTTCTACCAATCTTTCAAAAGCTTCTTTTCCTGTTAGAGTTTTCTTTGATATTTTGTCAACAAAGTATGCATCAACATATTTCCTGTTATAAAGATACAGTTTCCCTTTAAATGTCGTTCCGTGAAGGTTAACTATCCAGTTGGTATCAAGTGATAGAAGGTTTAAAAGGAATTCCTCTATCCAGCTTTTCTCTTTTGGTTTGCTTATTTCAGCTTCTTCAAGGATTTTCATTACACAGTGAACATCACAAGACATTCTGTTTTCCACAGATTTACTTAAAGGGATTATGTCAAGTTTCTCAATCTCCATTCTTTTCTCTACTATTTTTTTAAATGCTTCAAAATCTTTTAGGCTGGTTTCATTTTCTTTATATTCTGCAGCGATAACCATTTTGTTTTCTATGTAAAGAGTGGCTTCCGCATCGGAAAATTTGATAATAATTTCCCACGGATGGAAAGCTTTTAATGCTAAAAAAAGCACTTTTTCAAGTATAAGCATCTTATTTCCTCATTTAATTATTTTTTCTATTTTTTCTTCAAGTTCTTCTGATGATATAGGTTTTTTTATAAATTCATCAAAAACATCTTTGTACTTCTCAAACTCTTCGGGATACATTGTAAGAGCTATAACTTTACTTTCAGGGTATTTTCTTTTAACAAATTTCGCCAGTTCTGTTCCTAAACCGTCTTTTAAGTTTATATCAGTAATTACCAGGTTAAACTGTTCTTTTTGCAGTTTCTTTACAGCTTCTTTATAACTTTCAGCCTGCTCTATATGGGAAAGGTTTAGTTTTCCCTTGCTTTGAGCAATTTTTAGAGCTTCTTCCATTATAAGTCTTGTGAATAGAACATCATCAACGATTAAAGCTTTCAAAATGTGCCTCCTTTTCCCATTAGCAATCAATATTATCTCAAAAATAATTTTCTTGTAAAATAACGCATATATTACTGTTTGTGCAGTTGAGCAAAAAGGAGAAAATTTATGAACATTTTACTTTCAAACGATGATGGTATAAGGTCTGAAGGTTTAAAAGCTCTTTACGATGTTCTATGTGAGTTTGGCAATGTTGTTGTAGTAGCCCCTGATAGGGAAAGAAGTGCAGTTGGCAGGGCTTTAACATTACATAGACCTATAAGATGTGAAAAAGTGGCTGAAAACTGGTATGCTGTTGATGGAACACCTACAAGCTGTGTTTATATAGGTGTTCATGCTGTTATGAACGGTAAAAGACCGGACATGATAATCGGAGGGATAAATAGAGGACCAAATCTTGGTGAAGATATTACATACTCCGGGACTGTTTCCATAGCGATGGAAGGTGCTCTATTAGGAATTCCGTCTATAGCTTTTTCCCTTGCTGCTTTTAAAGACTTTCATTGGGAATCAGCTGCGAAATGGGCAAAAAAAGTTGTAAAAACAGTAATAGAAGAAGGGTTACCGGACGGTTGCTGTTTGAATGTTAATATTCCAAATCTGCCTTTTGAGAGTATAAAAGGTATAAAAATTACAAGACAGGGAAAAAAAGCTTACAGTGAAAAAGTGGAGGAACGTAAAGATCCCTGGGGTAGAAGCTATTTCTGGATAGGTGGTGAGGAGCCGAACTGGAAAGCAGAACCTGGTACAGATTACTGGGCTATAAAAAAAGATTTTGTTTCAATAACACCTATTCAGCTTGACCTTACAGATTATAAAGCTCTTGCAGTACTTGAAAACTACAATTGGAAGTAAGGGGAAATTTGTTCTCCCCTTACTTTATCATATTTGTTGCTTTTATTGCTAACTGATAAATTGGGCTTGGTATGATACCTATTAAGAATACTATCGCTGATAGTATAAGTGCAACAGAAGAATCAAACAGCGAGATGGAAATATCTTTTTCTTCATTTCCTTCTTCAGCATAGGAGAATCTTACAAGTTTTAGATAGTAATAAGCTGAAATGGCGGTATTAAGCGCTGCCACCACAATTAACCAATCAAATCCTTTCCCCCAGGCACCTGTTAAAAGGAAAAATTTGCCTATAAATCCACATGTTGGCGGTAAGCCTGTAAGTGCCATAGCTGCTACTGTGATTGCAAATGCCAGTACAGGAGCTTTTCTATACAGTCCTTTAAGGTTTTCAAAAGTAATGTTTTCTCCACTTTTTGAAATCTTACAGATAACCCAGAATGCTAAAAAGTTCATAAAAATGTATCCTACTGCGTAAAATACCACATTTGCAAGGGAATCTTTTGATTGAACAAGAAGTGCTACTGTCATATAACCTGCATGGGCTACACTTGAGTATCCAAGAACTCTTTTGATGTCGTTTTGAACAAGGGCTGTAATATTTCCGACCGTCATTGCAATGGCTGCAAATACAGCAAGGGTTGAAGCAACAGCAGCTGAAGGATATACAGCTTCAAGTATTCTTATTAAAACGATTATTGAGCCAAGTTTTGGAATTGTAGCTGAATATGCGGCTGTTTCATTTGACATTCCCTGATACGCATCAGGAGCCCAGAAATGGAAGGGGAACAGGGCAATTTTAAAGAGAAATCCAACTATAAATAGTGTAAGTCCGACAGTAGCCATAGGATGGGTATTTAAGTTCCATGCTATACTTTTAAATTGTGAAAGAAATGTTGTGTGAGCATCAGCGTATATAAAGGATAATCCGTAAAGAGATATTGCCGTCATAACAGCACTGAACATTATGTATTTAATACCTGCTTCAGCAGCCTCTTTACTCTTTGCTCTTAAAGGAACAACAGCATAAAACGCGTAGGATGCTATCTCAAGAGCTATGTATATCGTTATAAGTTCTACAGCAGAAGAGATTAGCATTAATCCAAGAGCACTAAGTGACAAAAGTAAAAGATAGTCAGGTTTTTTTTCATCTTCAACAGTTTTGTTCTTTACCGCAAGAAGTGAAAAAAGGAAGAACCCGATAGATATTGTTGCTTTAAAAATTTGAGAGAGAAGGTCAATTTTATACGTCCCGTAAAATAAAGTGCCTGAATTAAATAAAGAAAGAACAGAAACAACCACTCCTATTGCTGTAAGATAAGGAAACCAGGAAACATTTTTTTCCCATCTACTTACTGCAAGTATGAAAAGCACCACTACTATAAAAAGTTGAAACAGTTCCGGAATTACAAGGGCAAATCCGTTCATCTTCTCTCTCCATGCCAGATATTAGGTGATTTTTTAAGTTTTCCAGACGAGTTTTTCTCCACATGGATTATTAAATCTTTGACAGATGGTTCTATGGTTTTTATAAACAGTTTTGGAGCAACTCCTATATAAACTACAAGTAGAGCAAGTGGAATCAACATCGCCATTTCTCTGATATTAAGGTCCTTCCAGTTTTTAGCTTTTGACGGTTCTCCCCATGCAAGCTTTATGGTTAACCTTAGCATATATGCAGCTGCAAGCATTGCTCCAGGAATCACTGCAAGCCCTGTCGGTACGTCTTTAGCAAAAGTTCCTATAAGAACCATAGCTTCACCCACAAAACTGTTTGTTCCAGGAAATCCAAAAGATGCAAGAGAAAAGAGAAGAAAAAAACCTGTAAATATGGGCAGATATTTTGAAAGACCTAAATTGTCAACTATCTCTCTGCTGTGGCTTCTTTCATATAAAGCACCAACCATTATAAAAAGGGCACCTGTAACAATTCCGTGGTTTAACATCTGCATTATGGCGCCTTCTATACCAAACAGATTAAACATAAAGATACCCAGAGTTACAAACCCCATATGAGCTACAGATGAATAAGCTATAAGCTTTTTAATATCTGTCTGTCCAAGGGCAACAAATCCACCATAAATGATTGAAATTACAGAAAGGACAATCATTAAAGGGGCAAGCGTTAGACTTCCTTCAGGAGTAAGGGGAAGACATAACCTTAAAAATCCGTAAGTTCCCATTTTAAGGAGTATTGAAGCAAGAATTACACTACCGGCTGTTGGAGCTTCAACGTGAGCTGCAGGTAGCCATGTGTGAAGCGGAAACGTTGGAACTTTAATAGCAAAGGCGATTGCCATAGCGATAAACGTAAGAATCTGGAATGTGAGAGAAAATTTACGATTCATAAGCTCAGGAATTGAGAAAGTGCCTCCTGCTTTGTAAAAGGCGATAATGGAAACAAGCAACAGCACGCTTCCTGCAAGTGTGTAAAGGAAAAATTTAATAGAAGCGTATTTTTTTCGTGGTCCTCCCCAGATGGCTATGATCAGATACATCGGTATAAGTATCGCTTCCCAGAAAATGTAAAACAGGACGAGGTTTAAAGAAGAAAATAGTCCTACACATGCTGCAGTTGTAAGAAGTATTGCTATGTGAAACTCTTTTACTCTTTTCTTTATGTAAGTCCAGGAACATAGGACGGTAATTGGAAGAAGAAAAGTTGTCAAAAGCACCATCAAAATACTTATTCCATCAACACCAAGATAATAGTTAAGTCCCAGGGAAGGTATCCATGGTATCTTTTCTACAAACTGAAAACCACCATCCGGCTTAAAGCCGGTAATTAAAGGTATAGAAAGTAAAATCTCTCCAAATCCAACGATGAGGGAATAAATCCTCACAGCCTTCTCATCCTTTATAAAAGGAACCACCAAAGCCGCCACTATCGGAAGAAGTATCAATCCGGTTAAAACCATGGAACCACTCCGTTTTAATGTAGTATAAAGTAAAGAATAAGGATAATTGCAAACCCAAAAGCAAGGGCGTATTCTATGTAATCGTTAAGCTTTCCTGTCTGTAATCTGCTTAAAATAGTGCCTCCATTTTCAATAGATCTGGCACTTCCATCAACAATACCATCTATAATTCCTCTATCAAATATGGATGTAAAGTTTGCTGCCCAGACAAGAAATGCAACTCCAACCTTTTTGTAAACTGTTGACCAGAAGCTATCTACAGCTGCCACAATATTGGCAAACACCATCACAAGCCATTTTGTAAAATCGTAGTAAAGATATTGCAGGTCAAGGATAATTTTGTCGTGAGGCTTAACAATTTTTCTTAGAAGGTAAAATCCAAGCCCCGTAAATCCAAGAAGCTGTAGGGTTGAAAGTATATGAGATGCGGTATAAGGATGATATTCTACAGGCTGAATCGGTAGCATTTTATACAGGAAATGTGGATATGAACCAACAAGAACACACATAAAAGCAGCCATCGCCATTCCGACATACATATTTTTTGGAATAGGCTTTTTCACTTCTCCATCAAATTCCTTCTTGTGGAAAAAGGCAAAATAGGGAAGTTTTAATCCAACAGAAAGGAAAGTTCCAACAGCCGCAACTTCAAGTCCAAGAGCAAGAAGTTTCATGTGCTCTTCAGCTGCTCCTGCTATAACCATGGTTTTAGTTACATAAGCAGCAAAAAGAGGTGCTCCAGAGATTGAAAGTGCTCCCACCATATAGAAAATCATAACCCACGGAAGTTTGTATGCAAGTCCTCCCATTTCTGTGAGTTTTCTTCTTCCGGTTGAGTAGATAATCACACCTACGGCCATAAAAAGAAGTCCTTTAAACAGGATATCAGCATAGGCGTGAGCTATACCGCCGTTTAGCCCTAAAGCTCCACCAATACCGATACCTGCAACCATGTAACCTACCTGAGAGATGATATGGTATGTAAGTATTTTCCTTGCATTGTTTTCAATAAGTGCCATTGCAGCACCAAATATTGTCATTATTGTTCCTGCTACAGCTAAAAGGTGCATTCCAGTAAACACTGTAGCAAGGGCAAAAACGGCTGTTTTTGTTGTATAAGCGTTCATAAACACTATACCCGGCACTGTGGAGCGAGGATAAGCATCATGAATCCACGCATGAAATGGAACAACTGCAGCGTTAATGGCAAAACTTATGAGTATAAGCCAGTCGTAAAAGTTTAAATGATGAACATCTGCTGATATAAAAGCAAAGGTTCCTTCATATTTATATCTTAAAAAGATACCTGCAAGGAGAAAAAGTCCACTGACTATGTGGAATAGCAAATATCTGAATGCTACAACAGGGGCACAGTCAAGGTCTTCATTGAGCCAGATTAAAAACGCTGAAGCTACCGCTATAAGCTCCCAGAATATATAAAGAGTAAGGTAATCTCCAGAAAGTACACATGCAATAGCACCGCCAACATAAGTTGCAGCAGCAACGTGGTGCCACGGGTTTTTAACATGCATGGAAAAAATCATTGCAATTATTGCTTCTATGGCGAATATATTCAAGAAGATTAATGATAAACTTGATACATGGGCGGTTAAAGTGTATCCAAGATAATGTCCAAGGGTGTATGTCCCAGGCTTTACTGTAAGTGCTACAAGCAACGCAAGTATCCCAGGGACAGGCAACAGCCACTTCCAGAAATCATACCTTTTCCTGCCAAGAACAGGAACAACTATAGCCAGTATAAAGAAAAACAGTGATGGATGGATAAAATTAACACTCATAGTACCCCTCTGGACGGCTTATTAAAGGATATACAACTTTCTTCATAAACAGTATAAGAACTACAGAGCAAACAAGGCCAAATATTCCCCAGGCTCCGGGTATCTTTTCCCACTCAAAGTGTGGATGATGTGGGTGGATAAAAAAGTTAAGCACAACAGTTAGAGCCAGAAAACCCCACCATAAAAGTTTCAGTTTATCGCTATTATCTCTTAATGTTTCAAGCAGTTTAACAATATCCATTTTTACCTCCAGAGTGTCTGGATAAGATGGAAGAAAAAGTAAGGGTATATTCCAAGCAACAACGAAAATATGGCAGTTACAGATAAAGGAATCACCATTGTTAAAGGAGCTTCTTTTATATGGTCTATGTCTATATCAGGTTTTGGCTTTTCAAAGAAACCCTTATAGACAATAGGCACAAAATAAGCAGCGTTGAACAGTGCACTTATGAGAAGAACCACCATGAAAATAGTTTGATGAACGTTTAATGCACCTTCAATCAGATACCATTTACTTACAAATCCAACAGCAGGCGGAAGCCCTATCATACTCAGTGTTGCAAGGCCAAACATTCCAAATGTTATTGGCATCTTCCTGCCGACACCGGATATCTGGCTTACCTTTTTAAGGTGAGCTGCTACATAAATTGCTCCTGCTGCAAAAAACAGTGTTATTTTTGAAAAAGCGTGGGCAGCAATGTGGAAAAGTCCTCCCTGAATGGCTGCAGGTGCAAGCAATACAACTCCGAGAATAATATAGGAAAGCTGACTTATTGTGGAATAAGCAATTCTTGCTTTCAAGTCATCTTTCGTAAGGGCAATTATGGAAGCAAAAATTATTGTAAAAGATGCAAGATAAGCGGTTGGTATATCAAGGTGAAGCCTTCTCATTAAATCTACACCCATTACACAAAGAACAATTCTTGCTATTGAAAACACACCCGCTTTAACAACTGCAACAGCGTGAAGGAGAGCTGATACAGGTGTTGGTGCAACCATGGCTGATGGAAGCCAGTTGTGAAGAGGCATAATGGCTGCTTTTGCTATACCGGCTATGTAAAGTGCATATGTAAGAATAACAACCCAGTGGGGAGTGGTTGTCGGGAATATTCCTTTTGTAATGTCCATCAAATTAAAGTCAAGCGTTCCGGCATACACATAGGTGAGAATCATCGCAGGTAAAAGGAACAGTTTTGATGTTCCCATAAGGTAAATAAGATATTTTTTTGCACCTTCAAGTGCTGTTTCAGTCTGTTCATGTCCAACAAGGGGGAATGTAGCTATTGTGATAATTTCGTAGAAAAAGTACATTGTGAAAATATTACCGCTGAAAGCAAGACCTAAAGCACCAAATATTGCAAATGCAAAACATGCAAAAAACCTTGTCTGAGCATGCTCCTTTAAAGAGCGCATATATCCTATATTGTAGCTTGTTGCAAATATCCATAAGAACGAAGATACTATCGCAAACAGCAGACTCATTCCGTCAACTGCAAACTTAAAGGAAATTCCCGGTAAAAGTTCTGAAAGCTTATAAATGAGAACTTTATTTTTTAACACTGGAGGGACAAGAGATATAACCGATATAAACGTTAAAATGGCAACTGCAAACGATACAGCTTCCTTTTTATTAGGCTCTTTTCTCAGTAAAACTATAAGTATAGGAGCTATACCTGTAAGTATTAATGGTATTATCATTTGTGAGCTTAAAATAAACTCCTTCATTCTTTTAACCTCTCAGTGTGGCAACTTTTTCAGATTCTATTGTCTTGAATCTCCTATATACAACAAGAACTATTGCCAGTATCAGTGTAGCTTCTGCTGCTGCAAGTCCCATTATCAAAAGTGCTCCTATCTGTCCTGTAGCACTATCTGCCGTTGTTAATTGAGACGCTGCCACAAGATTCATTCCAGCACCGTTAAGCATTATCTCAACACCGATGAGCATTCCTATAAAAGTTCTTTTATAAATCATGCAGGTAACACCCATAAAAAAGAGAACAACACCAACTATTTGGAAAAGTGTAAGGGGTGAAAGTATCATTCCTTCTCCCTCCTTCTTTCAAAACCTAAAACAACAGCTCCTGCCATCGCTACAAAAAGAACTATTGAGATAAGTTCAAAGGGAAGCATATAGGTAGAAAGTAAAATCTTTCCTATCTCTTTAAGAGTTAGTTCTTCAGGAACTGTAAAGTTTATACGGCTCTGTGTTATTGTTAAAATCATTACACAGGATGCAATACCAGCAGGAATTAAACTTTTTATAAGTCTCTTACAGTCTATTCCGGTTTCCGCATCACTTTTAGTAAGCATTATCGCAAAAAATATAAGTACACTGACCGCCCCAACATATATCATAATCTGCATAAGCGCCATAAATGGTGCTGCCATGAGGAAGTACATACCTGCCACACCAAAAAGAACAACTATAAGTCCTACTAAAGAACGAATTATGTTTTTACTTACAATTGCCAGAACACCTCCAGCAATTATTATCAATGTGTATATAGCAAAAGCTATATATCCAGCGTTAAGTTCCATTTTTTTGCTCCTTACCGTATCTCTGGTTAAATTCTTTAAGGATATCGTAAACAAATTCGTTCCTTTCAGTTCCAACTATGTAAGGATAATTTGAGAAAGTCAGTGTCTTTGTAGGACAAACCTCTACACAGAGACCACATACACTACACAGAGAAAAGTCCACATAAAATCCCTGTAGTTCTCTATTAACTTTCTTTTTTTTCTTTCCATCTGGAAGTTCTATCTCTTCAACAGTTTGCTTAACATCAAGCTTTATACAGTTTGAAGGGCAGCTTCTTGCACACATCCCACATCCCACACACTTGTGGGAAGTCCCGTTTGCAGGCACAGGAACAAGCTGTATAACCATCCTGAAGCCTTCAAGAGCATCCTTCCCTACCGTTTCCCACGGATAGTTAACTGTTAACTTTGGAGCTACCATATATTTTCCCGTAATCTTCATACCTACAAACAGACTTTTAATGCCTTTTAAAATCTCTTTAGCCTCCTTTATAAAAGCCACTTTTCGCTCCCTGATTAGAATAGTTTTACAAACAATGCAGTAATCAGAAGGTTAACTATTCCTGCCGGTATGAGATATTTCCAGCTCAAGTTTAAAAGCTGATCAAATCTTACCCTTGGAAAAGCCCATCTTATCCACAGAATAATAAAGCAGAGAAGATACATCTTTAATAAAAACCACCAAACACCTGAGAAAACAGGTCCTTTCCACCCGCCGAGAAACAGGGCAGTCATTACAGATGAAGCAACAACTATGTGGGTATATTCAGCAAGGACAAAAAGACCAAATCCCATTCCGCCATACTCTGTGTTGTATCCGGCTGTCAGTTCACTTTCACCTTCTGGAAGGTCAAAAGGTACACGGTTCATCTCTGCAAGGGATGCTACAAATAGAATTACAAACGCTAAAGGTTGCAAAACTATATTCCACTGCCAGGGGAAACCTCCCTGCTGATTTACTATTTCTGAAAGATTTAGCGTTCCTGTCATAAGGGCAATTGATAGAACTACAAGAAGTATCGGAACTTCAAACGCAATAAACTGAGAAACTGCCCTTGCAGCTCCAAGCAATGACCATTTGTTGTTGGAACCCCAGCCGCCTATACATAAGGCAAGGACGTTTAATCCTGAAAATGCGAGGATAAGTACAATGCCAAGGTTTGAATTGATAACGGTAAAAGTAGGGCTGAAAGGTATAACCATAAAAAGCACAGGAACAGACATAAAAGCAATAAGTGGCGCGGCCCAGAAAAGGTATTTGTCAGCTTTTTTAGGAGTTATTAACTGCTTTGTCATAAGTTTTACCATATCAACCATCATCTGAAGCGAGCCGTGAGGACCGACAGCATAAGGCCCAAGTCTTCTTTGAATAAATCCGGAAATCTTTCTTTCTCCGTATCCAAGTAAAATAGCGTTAAATCCTATAAAACCGAGAATCAGAAGCAAACCAACGACTATTTTTATAAGTGTTCCTTCTGTTCCACTCATTTGTCTATCTCCGGAATAACGAGGTCTAAACTTCCAAGGGTTGCAACGTAATCTGCAAGCATCATTCCTTCAGATGCTTCATCAAGTAAGCTTAAATTTGAGTAGGTTGGCGACCTAAGTTTAACTCTATATGGATTCATTCCTCCGTCACTTGCTACGTATATTCCAACCTTTCCCCTTGCACTTTCAACAGAAAAGTAAACTTCACCTGCTGGGGGTTTTATCACTTTTGGGGCTTTTTTATTTTTAAAATCACCTTCAGGCAGTCCTTCTATCGCCTGTTCTATTATGTTTAAACTCTGTTCAATCTCTCTCATTCTTACCATGTACCTTGCAAGACAGTCGCATCCATTCTCAACAGGTATTTCAAAGTCAAAGTGGTTGTAGACACCATAAGGTTCGGCTTTCCTTACATCGTAATTGATTCCTGAACCTCTTGCTACAGGACCTGTTGCTCCGTACCTTGTTATAAGGTCTTTTGTGAATATTCCAACACCTTCAACCCTTTTCCTGAATATCATGTTTTCTGTAACAAATTCATGATAAAGGTTTAATCTGGAACGCATTCTTTTACAGAAGTTCTTTGTCTGCTCGATGAATTTAGAGTCTATATCCTGGAATACGCCGCCGAATCTGAAGTATGTATAGGTTAATCTTGAGCCTGTTATTCTCTGCAGTATATCAAGAATTATTTCTCTGTCTTCAAATGCATACATAACAGGGGTAAATGCTCCAAGGTCAAGGATATAAACACCCCACCAGAGAAGATGAGAAGCTATCCTGTTAAGTTCTGTTGTTATAACCCTTATGTACTCCGCCCTTTCTGGAACCTCTATCCCAACGAGTTTTTCTATCGCACCAACATAAGCCCAGTTCCAGGCAAGGGCATGGCCGTAATCAAGTCTTCCAGTATTTGGATAAAATTGGGGATAAGTTTTAACTTCCCCCATCTTCTCCTGCATTCTGTGGAGATACCCTAAAACACATTCGCTTCTTACGATATATTCACCGTAGAGTTCAGCGATTACTCTTAATACACCGTGAGTTGCGGGGTGTTGAGGACCTATGTTAACAATTATTGTATCGTCCCTCTTTTTCTCTGCAAATCTTTTTGAGTAAAAATCCTCTTTCCAGAATTCCATCAGGATTGCTCCTCTTCTTGGTCGGTTTCGTCAAACAGCATTGGAAACACATCTTTTATAGATTTGACGGTTTTTTCGCTCTTTCTTAACGGATATCCTTCAAAATCTTCAGCGGGAAGTAATAAAGGTTTTAAATCAGGATGGTTTTTAAAAGTAATCCCGAAAAACTCAAAAACTTCTCTTTCGTGCCACAGAGCACCCTGGTAGATGTCAGAAATTGTTTCAATTTCTGCTGGATCCTTTTCAATTGACACTCTTACAGTTATTGTTCCTGGAGTTTTAAAATGGTTGAATCTATAAAGAAGATGAAAACATTCTTTAAATTCCATTGCCATTATATCTTCAAGGAAATAATCGTTTTCCTTAAATCTTACTGCAATTTCCCTTATGATTTCAGGTGACGCTACTATTTGGTGCTTACTGCCCTTCAATTTTTCATCTTCTATAACTTTTATATCAAGACCTTTGAAAAGTTCCATACTATTTTGCCTCCTTGGGAGGATGAGGCCACCAACGTTTCCCGCCTATCAGCTCTTGAAGCTTAAATATAGCTTCAAACAGTGCTTCCGGCCTTGGAGGACAACCTGGAACATAAACATCTACAGGAATAAGCTTATCTATTCCTTCTATTATTCCGTACTGTTCTTTAAATACGAACGGTCCACCTGATATTGCACAGCTTCCGAAGGCTATAACCCATTTCGGATGAGGCATCTGCTCATACAACCTTACAATTGCAGGTGCCATCTTTTTTGAAATTGCTCCAGGAACTATCATTAAATCTGCCTGTCTTGGTGACGGCCTGAAAACTTCTGAGCCAAACCGTGCAAGGTCAAAGCGGCTCATTCCAGCTGCCATCATTTCAAGAGAACAGCAGGCAAGACCAAAAGCCATGGGCCAGATAGATAGAGAGCGGCACATCTCTATAAATTTTTCGGCTACTGCAAATCTTACAACCGGAGGAACAACTTCCGGTTTAATAAGCGGCTCTACTGTATGTGAATTTTCCTTGGCCATGTGAATACCCCTTTTCTAAGGAAGTAGATAACAGCTGCTCCGAGAATTCCTACAAAAATTAAAACGTCTATGAACGGCACTATTCCTGGAGCTTGCGGGTAAAAAACTGCTACCGGAAAAAGGTATAAAACATCAACATCAAAAGCGAGAAATATAAGGGCATAGAAGTAATAGTTTATTCCAAACTTGCCCCACGCATCGCCGTGAGGCACCATCCCACACTCATAAGAAGTGTATAAAAGTTCATCTTTGATTTTATGTGAAAGCATCTTTGAAGCCATTAAAGGACCGACAGCAAAACCGAGCCCACCAAGTAGAAATAGTATAATAGCCAAATGCAACCATGAAAATACCATACCTATCTCCCTTAAAAATTAGCATGTCTGAACATAATTTTTACAAAAATTTTACACCAAGTCAATAGTTGTAATTAATATTATTTTTTCTGCATATGGAATTTATTTAACGTGTATTTTTCCTTTTCCCTCTTTTACTACACCAACTTCTGAAAATTCTATTTGGTTATTTTTAAGTTCTCTTTCAAATTTTTCTGCGTGTTCTGGAGGAACAGAAATTAAAAGTCCCCCTGACGTTTGCGGGTCAAACAGAAGAAGTTTTAGCTCTTCTGAAATATGAGATGCGAAAGATACGTTGTCCCCCACATACTCAATATTTTCATACGTTGCTGCCGGCAGAAGCCCCATTTGAGCAAACTCAAAAGATTGAGGGAGAAAAGAGAAATTTTCACTAAAAATCTCCATATCAACATGGGAAAATTTTGCCATTTCAAAAGTGTGCCCTAAAAAGCCAAAACCTGTTATATCGGTGCAGGCGTTTGCACCGATTTTAGTCATAATTTCTGAAGCTTTTTTGTTTAGTGTTGACATTACTTTTGTCGCTTTTTCAACGGTTGTATCTTTAGCCATGTCAGCTTTTATTGCTGTTGTTATTACTCCTATACCAAGGGGTTTTGTGTAGTAAAGAATATCTCCCGGTCTGGCAGTTGAGTTTCTGATTATTTTTTCCGGGTGTGCTATTCCCGTTACAGATAGTCCATATTTTGTTTCAAGATCGTCAACGGTGTGTCCACCAATAAGGGATACTTCAGCTTCTTTTAGTTTATCAGCTCCACCCTGTAATATTTTGGGAAGAAGATTTTCTGGCACTTTACAGGAGGCAAACATTAGAAGGTTTATTGCGGTAATCGGCGTTCCTCCCATTGCGTATATATCTGATAGGGCGTTGGCAACGGCAATCTGCCCAAACATATAAGGGTCATCAACAACCGGAGTGATAAAATCGGCCGTTTGAATAAGAGCAATTCTGTCTGTCAATTTATAAACTCCGGCGTCTTCTGCCGTTTCAATACCTACAATAACGTCTTTATCCCTATAAATGCTCAGGTTGCTGAGCAGTTTCTCAAGCCCGACCGGGCTAAGCTTTGCTCCTCAGCCTGAAGCTCTTACAGTAGTTGTGAGCTTAAATTTTTCTTTCATACCTGACTTTTTCCTTTTCTTATGATTTGTTGGCATTTATAACAATAAGCTTTTCCACCAAAAATTTTCTTCCTATCCCAGCAGTAGAGAGCTTCCTTTTCAGAAATAGTTGCTTTACATTTTGCACAAAAATATTGACGTGGGGGTTTATAATCTGTGATTTTTTCTTTTATATTAAAATATTTATACCAGTTTACCTCGCTTTTCCTATGAAAACGAAGAAGTTTTCTTGCGAAGGTTTTTACAGTTTCTTCTGAGGAAAGTTTTACAATGTCCAGAATGATTCCTAAGTTTTCAGCATTTTTCTGTGTAATATTGTATATCTGATCTGCTTTAATTATAGAACTTGTATCAAATTTATCTTTTTGAGGTCTTTTAATGATTGTATTTGGATGAACAAGCACGTAAGAGAAATATCTTGGTTTGATTCTTATTCCGAAACTTACAGGAAGCAACTTTTCATTTTCTATTATCTCTTTTAAGAGAGCCTGATGGCGTAAATTCTGTTCTATAGGAGAAGGTATTCCAAATCTGCTTTTTTTATAGTGAATGATAAATTCACCTGTTTCTGTAATTTCTATTTTTTGTCCCATATTTTTTGTTTCAAGGATGTAAATGTGGAAAAGTCGGTTTATTAACAGATGGTCTATTTGAGCCACTCGCCCCTTGTATTCAAGTCTAAGGTCATGTAGGACAAACCAGTTTTTGGAATCTTTGAAGTAGAAGTTTATGAAGTAAGCAGCGTCTTTTTCTCCTTTTATTCCTTTTCTTATTCTGTAAAGCTCTCTTTCTATGAGAAAAATCTGTCGTTTTGTTAGGTCTTCCCTTTTCAAGAGTTTTTCCAGTTCTTCTATTTCTTTTTTTCTATAAGTGGCTTCTTTTATAATCATTCTTATCTACTCCCTGTGGTATGGAGTGTTTCTGATTATCTGAAATCCCCTATATATCTGTTCAAGTAGCACAATCCTTGCAATGTCGTGCTGCATTGTGAGTTTTGAAAGGGATAAAATCATATCGGAATTCTGCTTTACGGTTTCTGATAAACCATCAGCTCCACCTATTATAAAAGAAATATTAGGGTGCTTCTCTATAAGCTTTGAAAACTGTACAGAGTCCAACTCTTTTCCCCGTTCATCAAGTGCTATAGTAAATCCTTTTCGTTTTTTCAGTAAGAGATTTCCTTCTTCATCTTTTGTTCTCTGCTTTTTAATTTCAACAATTTCAAAATTGGTTAGTTTTTCTATCTTTGAACGGTAAAATTCCTGAACCTCTTTTAAGTGGTGCGGGATCTTCCCCACAGCTATCACTTTTAGCATGTTATAAGTTCTTCAACAGATATTTGAGGTGCATCTATCCATAGGTTTTCAAGACTGTAAAGTTCTCTTATTTCCGGTTTAAAGATATGAATTATTACATCTCCGTAATCTATAAGTATCCAGTTTGCAAGGTCATATCCTTCAATACTAACGGGAGTTATTCCTTCTTCTTTTAGCTTTTTTGTTATTTCGTCTGCAAGTGTTTTGCCGTGGGTATCTGATAAAGCGGAAACTATCAAAAAATAATCGGCAAGCGCCCCAAGCCCTGTAAGGTCAAGAATAACAGGCTCTTCAGCTTTTTTGTCAAGTGCCGTTTGAAGTGCAACTTTAAGTTTTTCAAAGGTATCCAAACTTTCTCCTCCAAAAAGATTTTCTCTTTTAATATATTACCAAATTCGGAGATTTATGAAATCAGCGGTGAAATGGCAGAGAAGAAAAGGGGGGAACTCCCCCTGTTTATTTTGACTTTTTAACTCTTTCGTTGAATGTTTTTACCGCACATAGGTTTCCACACATACTACAGGTTTCCTCATCTTTTTTAGGTGCTCTTTTTTCCCTGTATTCTCTTGCTTTATCAGGGTCTATGGCAAGTTCAAACTGTTTTTCCCAGTCAAGTTCATCCCTTGCTTTTGCCATCGCTACGTCCCAATCAATTGCCCCGGGAACACCTTTTACTATATCTGCTGCATGCCCTGCGATTTTTGAAGCTATGAGCCCTTCTCTAACGTCGTTTACATCAGGGAGAGCAAGATGTTCAGCTGGAGTAACATAGCAGAGGAAATCAGCACCGGCTTTTGCAGCTATTGCTCCACCTATTGCTGCAGTTATATGGTCGTATCCGGGAGCTATATCTGTAACAATTGGACCTAAAACATAAAACGGTGCTTCGTGACAGAGTCTTTTCTGAAGGATGATATTTGCCTCTACCTGATTTAAAGGAACATGGCCAGGACCCTCCACCATCACTTGAACATCGGCTTTCCTTGCTCTATCAACCAGTTCTCCGAGAGTTATAAGCTCCTCTATCTGGCACCTGTCTGTCGCATCAGCAAGACAACCAGGTCTCATTCCATCACCTAAAGAAAGGGTTACATCATATTTTTTTGCTATCTCAAGAAGTCTGTCATACTGCTCATATAGCGGATTTTCTTTCTCGTTGTAAACCATCCATTCTGCGATTAAAGAACCTCCCCTTGAAACGATGTTCATGATTCTTCCTTCTTTCTGAAGCCTTTCAAGGGAGGAAAGGGTCACACCACAGTGAACGGTTATAAAATCAACACCGTCCTTACAGTGCCTTTCTATTACATCAAACAGTTCGTCAGGTGTCATTTTCCCGATAAATTCATGTTTCTCTACAGCTTCAACAACAGCTTCATATATCGGAACAGTTCCCACCATTACCGGTGAATTTGCCACTATAACTTTTCTTGTTGTTTCAATATCTTTCCCTGTTGAAAGGTCCATAACAGCGTCTGTTCCATACTTAAGTGCAACTTTCAACTTTTCAAGTTCAAGTTGAAGATCCTCAATATCAGCAGAGGTTCCAAGATTAACATTAACCTTCGTTTTAAGCCCTTTTCCTATACCTTTAGGAATGAAATTTTTATCTTCTCTGTGGTAAATATTTGCAGGAATTACTATAGTTCCATCAATCAACCCCTGCACTATATAATCAACATCCCTTTTTTCATCTTCTGCTACTTTTTTAACTTCTATAGGAATATCACCCTTTTTAACAAGTTCAACGATAGTAGCCATTATTCCTCCACATTATGCTTTAACCTTTCAGCTATCTCTTTGGCTATTTTCTTACCTGACATAAGCATTCCACCAAACACCGGTCCCATTCTGTGAGAACCGCAAACGGCATTTGCCGCCATCCCGCTTACATAGATTCCAGGATACACTTCCCGACTGTTTTTGACGGTATCTTCTTCACCAACACTTGCCCAGAGCGGCTTTTCTCCAACCACGCATCCTGTTTTTGTGTCAAGTCTTATGCCAGCCTTTTTCTGAAGTGTGGAAACCACATACGCATCATGCCCTGTAGCATCTATCACAAATTTTGATTCTATTGTTAGAGGATCAACATGCATACCTGTTATCTCTACAGGAGTCCAGTTGATAACAAGACCGCAAACTCTGTAATCTCCATTCTCTTTTTTAAGAACAACATCTTCTACGGTTACTCCATTAAATACTTTCGCTCCTGCCTTTACAGCTTTTGAAGCTATTGTTGTTACAGCTTCTACTGAATCTGTCGTATAGTATCCTTCCTGAAATTTCTCATATCCAACATCAAACTCATCAAGGATTTCTCTTCCCATCTCCTGAACAACGATTTCGTTAAAGAGCATTGCACCGCCCCACATTCCGCCGCCGATAGAGAGCTTTCTTTCAAAAAGGGAAACTTTAAAGCCTTCTTTGGCAAGATAATATGCTGCTACAAGTCCAGATGGTCCACCACCAACAATTGCAACATCCACTTTTAGGTTTGAGAGGAGTTTGTTCATGAACCTTTCTACGATTGCCCTTGAAATTACTACTTCACTTAGTTCCATGCTTTTTTCCTCCTTTTTGTTTTAAAATAAAAAAGCCGCTAACAGTTAACTGTTAGCGGCTAAAATCTTTGCTTAAACCTCAAGATTTTAGCCGCTCCCTACGCCGGTATTACCCGGATCAGGTTCCAAGGGTTGCCTGCACTATGCAGGCTCTCAGGGACTCTTGTCCCACCCCTGCGGCTACAATTTTAATTTATCGGTAATTTAAAAATTTGCAACTTTTATACACACGGAGGAATTTCTATAAGTCCCAAGTTGCCGTCTTTACGTTTATAAAGCACTGCTGCTTTTTTTGTTTTTGCGTTACAGAAAACAACAAATTCTCTATTTGAACTTAAAAGCTTAACGGCAGCATCTTCAACGGTAATAGGTTTATAGAGCTCGGGCTCTACTTCTACAATTCTAATAGGTTTTTCAGTTGTTTCCTCTTCTATGAGAGAAAACTCTTTTATACCTTCTCTGTTGTGTCTTTTATTTTGAACTTTATCTTTCAATCTTCTTAACTGTTTTTCTGCTGCGTCAACTACTTCGTCTATGGATGTGTAAAGGTCATCTGTTTCTTTCTTTATCCTGATTGTATGGTCAAAAATGTTATAGATTACTATTTCTACAGAAGCTCTGTATTTTTCTTTAGATACGATTACATCTGCAAAAACTTCTTCTTTTGCACTTCCAAGATACTTTTCAAGTTTCCCGAATTTCTCGTTGATTATGGATTTTAGAGCATCTGTCAGGTCAAGGTCTTTTCCGATAATATTAAGCTTTAAGGTAGCCATACCCCATCCTCCTTTTTCTGGTCTTATATTTAAAGTATTACTAAATAAATGGTTTGGGAAGAGAGGATTTATGAAAAAAGCTTATTTGCTGTTTTCTGGAGGTCTCGATAGCATTATTGCAGCTAAACTTTTAAGGAATGCTGGATTTTCTGTCATAGGAGTTCATTTTAAAACACCGTTTTTTGGTAAAAGCGAAAAGGAGTTGAAAAAAGTTGCTGAAACTCTTAATATAGACCTTGAAATTATTGATATTACCGAAGAATTTTTCCCTGTTCTAAAGAACCCTCCTCACGGATACGGTAAGAATGTAAATCCTTGTATTGATTGTAAAGTACTTATGCTGAGAAAACTTAAAGAGATTGCTGGTGATGGGATTATCGCTACAGGAGAGGTTTTAGGCCAGAGACCTATGTCTCAAAGAGGCGATTCCTTAAAAAGAATAGAACGGATTGCAGGTCTTAAAGGAAGAGTTTTCAGACCCCTTTCAGCCAGGTTGCTTCCAGAGACAGTTTATGAAAAGGAAGGAATTATTAAAAGAGAGTATTTTCTTGATATTAAAGGTCGTTCAAGAAAACGTTATCCTGAGATAATAGAAAAGATAGGACTTAATATGGAGAATCTTCCAACGCCTGCAGGGGGGTGCCTTTTAACTGAACCTTCATTTGCTGGAAAGGTAAAAGATTTGATTACACATGACCAGCTAACTGTAAAAGATGCAGAGCTTTTAAAGATAGGAAGACATTTTCGTATAGGTAAAGGAAAGCTTGTTGTTGGAAGAAATAGGGAAGAGAACCCTAGATTAAAAGAGATATTTGAGGATGGAGAGATTTTATTATATACTGAAAGTGTACCAGGACCTACAGGTTTACTCAGGTGGGATAGTTCCGATTCAACTGTTGAGCAAGCTGCGATGATTGTTGCAAGATATTCTGACGGAAAGGACAGTGATAAAGTTTCTGTAATTGTTAAACAGAATGGGAAAGAGAAAAAGATGGAGGTTTCTCCAGGAATAGATGTTGCACCTTTCAGGGTAAATTGAATGTAGGGGGAAAAGATGCCGTTTTTTAAAAAAGTTCTTTATTCTACCGATTTTTCGCCGCTTGCCGGGTATGCTTTTGATTATGTTAAAAAGTTAAAAAGTGCGGGAATGGAAGAAGTTGTAGTTGTTCATGTGGTCAATGAACTTACCGTTGCACTTCCTGAAGGTGCTGACCTTTTAAAAGAAAAGGAGATAGTTGAAGTTCTTGATAAGGCAGACCGGGAATACCTGTTGAATGTTATTGAAAGAGCGAGTGTTATTAAAAATGAGCTTGAAAAAGCAGGTATTTCTGTGATTCTTAAAATAGTTGCTGGCTCAAATGCTGCTGAAATGATAGTCAGGATTGCTGAAGAGGAAAATGTTAATATGATTGTTATAGGGGCTCACGGAAAAGGATTTCTGAAGGAGCTTATACTCGGAAGTGTTTCTCTTGATGTTGTAAGGAAATCTAAATGTCCTGTTTTGCTTATTAAAAAGGGAGACTGATTAAAAACAGTTTGGTGGAGTGGGCTATGCCGATGTTTAAAAAGATTTTATACGCCACAGATTTTTCACCACTTGCAAGAGCGGCTATTGAGTATGTGAAAGGGCTTAAAGATGCCGGGGCGGAAGAGGTGGTGGTTGTTCATGTTATTGATGCAAAAACAACAGGTTTCCCTCAAGGTGTAAACTTGATGGAGAAAAAAACAGAGTTGATGTTTGAACTTCCTGAAAATGAAGCAAGACAGTTTCGTGAACTTATAGAGATGGCTTATAAGGTAAAAGAAGAAATTGAGGAGGAAGGATTGAAAGTAAAGATTTACTTAACAGCTGCTGCTGATTTTTCAGATAGAATTGTTGAAGTAGCACAGGATGAAGAGGCTAAAGTTATAGTTTTAGGTGCACATGGAAAAAGTTTTATTGAGGAGCTTGTTGTTGGAAGTGTTTCTCACGGTGTTATTGAAAAGTCAAAAGTGCCTGTGCTTGTTGTTAAAAAGGGAGAGTGATGGGGAAGGTTCTTGTTACAGGCGGAGCCGGATTTATAGGTTCTCATCTTGTAGAATCGCTTCTTGAAGAAGGAAGGGAAGTTGTTGTTTTTGATGATTTTTCCACCGGTAAAATGGAAAATCTTCCTGAAAATAGCAGATTAACAGTTTTAAAAGGGAATGTCGGGGAAAAAGAAAGGGTTGTTAATCTGTTTGATTCCTTCAAGTTTGACACGGTTTTTCATCTTGCCGCTGTCGCTTCTGTTGCAAAAAGTGTTGAAAATCCTGAAGAAACTCACAGAACAAACTTTGATGGAACGATGTATCTTCTTGACTGTTGTTTAAAGTTTTTCGTTTCCCGCTTTATATTTGCTTCCTCTGCAGCTGTTTACGGAGATTTACCCGGGCTTCCTAAAAAGGAAGATGACCCTGTTAAGCCTCAAACTCCTTATGCTGTTGATAAATATGCTTCTGAAAGGTATGTCCTAAATGCTTTTAACCTTTACGGATTAAAGACAAGTGCTCTCAGATTTTTCAATGTTTTTGGGCCGAGACAGGATCCTTTTTCTCCCTATTCGGGAGTGGTTTCAATTTTTGTGGATAGGGTTTTACGGTTTTTAAATGGAGAAAACGTTGAGATAACAATCTTTGGAGACGGAAAGCAGACAAGAGATTTTATATACGTGAAAGATGTTGTAAAGGCACTTTTACTTGTTGAGAAAAGTGAAGCTGCCTACGGAAAAGTTTTTAACACAGGGACAGGGAAAGAAACATCCCTCCTTGACCTTTTAAAATATATTGAAAATATAGCGGGGAAAATTCCACCTGTTAAATTTGCACCTGCGAGGAAAGGGGATATAAAACATTCCTGTGCAGATATATCCAATCTGAAAAAAATCGGTTTTTCACCTTCTTTTACTGTTCAGGAGGGGTTGAAACTGCTTTTTGAGTGTGAGATGGAAAAGTAATTTTTACCCACTTCAAAAATTACTTTCCGATGCAAAATGTTGAAAATATAATATCCAGCATATCTTCAACGGTTCTTTTCCCTGTTATTTCACCTATTACGTCTATTGCGTCGTCAAGGTCTATTGAGAGGAATTCTGGAGATTGAAAGCCCTTTTCAAGACTTTCAAGAACCTTTTTTAAGCTTTTAAGAGCTTTTTCTAAAAGTTTTTTGTGCCGTTCGCTTGTTATCATCGTTTCACTTTCTTTGAAAAGTGTTTCAGGTTCAAGAAGGAGTTTGTTCATTATTTTTTCTGTAAGTTTGTCTATGCCTTCTCCGGTCTTGGCGCTTATGGTGATACATTCTTTCTTAAACTCTTTACAGGAGACTTTCAAAGGCATGTCTGCTTTGTTGATTACAACGATTGTGTTGGGATTATCTTTTACAAGACTGTAAATTTTCCGGTCTTCTTCTGTAAATCCTTGAGCTCCGTCAATTAAAAACAGAACAATATCTGCCTCTTTAAGTTTTTCAATGGAGCGGGCGATTCCTATCTGTTCAACTTTATCTTTTGCATCTCTTATACCTGCTGTGTCTATGAGCCTTACAGGAATGCCTTTAAGTGTTATGGATTCTTCTATAATATCCCTTGTTGTTCCTGGAATGTCGGTTACTATTGCTCTTTCATCTCTTAAAAGAGCATTTAAAAGGGAAGATTTCCCAACGTTTGGTTTTCCGACGATGGCTATTTTTATCCCTTCTCTTACAATTTTTCCCTCATCATAAGTTTTAAGGAGATTTTCAATCTCTTTTATAGATTTTTCTATCTCTTCTTTTACTTTTGCCGATTCTATTATTTCAATGTCTTCTTCTGGGAAATCAACGGCTGCTTCTATCAGGGCTTTTAAGTTGAAGAGATTGTCCATTATCTCTTTAATTTTTTTGCTAAGCGTTCCTTTGAGATGATTTACCGCTACTTTAAGCGAGAGTTCACTGTTTGCATTTATTATTTCGTTTATCGCTTCAGCCTGAACAAGGTCTATCCTTCCGTGGATAAATGCTCGTTTTGTAAACTCTCCCGGTTCTGCAAGGCGGGCACCGAGAGAAAGGACGGTCCTTAAAATTTTTCTGACAACATATATCCCGCCGTGGGAGTGGATTTCAACAACATCTTCTCCGGTGAAAGTTTTAGGAGCTTTCATATAAACTGCTAATATTTCGTCTATTGTTTCCCCTTTAGTGTCAACTGCGATTCCGTAGTGCATTTTTCTATCTTCAAATGTTTCTTTCTTTTTTCCGCTTTTCATTCTGAATATTTTTTTAAGTATCGGTAAGGCTTCTTTTCCCGAAATTCTAACGATTCCTATGGCTCCTTTTCCTATCGGGGTGCTTATTGCTGCTATTGTGTCTTCACAGAGATAATCTTTCATGCTTTTATCCCTTTTTCTTCAAGTATTTTCTTTACTTCAGGATTTTGCTCTGCAAACTGTTTTATGAAGTCTATAAACTCCTGTTCATTCATCCGCTTTATTCCAAGCTTTTCTGCTCTGGCAAGTTTTGAACCGGGATTTTCTCCTACAACGACAAAAGATGTTCTTTTTGTGACAGAATTTGTAGGGTTTCCTCCTAAAAGTTCAATAATCTTCTGGGCTTCTTTTCTTGTAAAGTGTTCAAGTTCTCCTGTAAATACAACATTCTGGCCTTCAAGTGGTTTTGGTAGTTCCTCTTCTTTCTCTTCCTCTTCTGTTCTTTCAAATTTAAATCCGACCTCTTTTAGTTTATTTATCATTTCCACATTTTTTTCAGCTTTGAAAAAGTTTTTTATACTTGTTGCTGTGATTGGTCCTATGCCGGGAATGTTTGCAAGTTCTTCAAACGGTGCGTTCATCAGTTCGTCAAGGTTTTTAAATTTCTTTGCAAGTAGCATTGCTGTTTTTTCCCCAACGTGTCTTATTCCAAGGGCTGTTAGCTTTTTGTAAAATTCAGCATTTTTTGATTTTTCTATCTGGGATAGGAGATTTTCCACTTTTTTAGTTCCCCATCCCGGGAGCTTTAGCAGTTCATTTTTATCAATTGTGTAAAGGTCGGCAATGTTTTTTACAAATCCTTTTTTTGTAAGTAGATTTGCCGTTGACTCACCAAGTCCTTTTATATCAAGCACCTTTCCCCAGTAGATAAGGTGTTCTTTTAGTTGTGCCGGGCAGTTTATGTTGGGACATCTCGGGACGGCTTCGTCAAGCTCGTGAACAACAGGAGAGCCGCATTCAGGGCATGTTTTTGGTAATTCTACAGGCTTTTCATTGCCAGTTCTTCTCTCTTTTACCGGTGCCACTATGTAGGGAATAGTTTCTCCTGCTCTTTCAACAAGAACGTAATCACCTATTCTTATATCTTTTCTTTTTATCTCATCTGGATTAAAAAGGGAAGCTCTTGATACAACTACTCCACCCACTTCAACAGGTTCAAGTACGGCAACAGGTGTAAGGGCTCCCGTTCTTCCTACCTGCCATATCACATCTAAAAGTTTTGTTACAGCCTGCTTTGCCGGAAATTTATATGCAACTGCCCATCTTGGATGGTGAAGGGTTTCGCCAAGCTTTTCCCATGCACAGGTGTCGTTAACCTTCACCACCATTCCATCAGCTTCAAAATCCCAGGATTCCCTTTCCTCCTGACACTTCATTATGTAGTCAATTACCTCTTCTATTCCGTTGCAAAGCTTACTTAATGGAGATACTTTAAAGCCACAATCTCTTAAAATGTTCAAAGCATCCCAGTGGGTTTTTATGTCTTTGCATAGTTTCTTCGGTTCACTGTAAAGAATAAAATAGGTGTAGCAGTCAAGGTTCCTTTTTGCAACTTCCTGGGGGTCTTTTAGTCTCATCGTGCCGGCTGCTGCGTTTCTTGGGTTTGCAAAGAGCGGAAGTCCCGCTTTTTCTCGCTCCTTATTAAGCTTTTCAAAAACACTTCTTGGCATGATTATTTCACCGCGGATGGAGATAAGTTTGATGCCGTATTTTGAAAAAGGTGCTTTCAATGGGATTGATTTTATGGTTTTTACATTTAAAGTAACATCTTCACCGACAATTCCGTCTCCCCTTGTTACACCTCTTACGAAGGTGTCATTTTCATACACAAGTTCAATACTTGCTCCGTCAAATTTTGGTTCTACTACATATTCAACCTTATCAACCCCAAGGGTGGTTCTTACTTTTCTGTCCCACTCTTTCAGATCTTCTGGAGAGTAGGTGTTTTCAAGAGATGTCATTTCGGCAAGATGTTTAACTTTTTGAAACTCTCCGGTAAATGCCGGTGCTATTCTCTGAGTTGGAGAGTCGGGTGTTATAAGTTCGGGAAATTTCCTCTCTATGGATTCAAGAGCGTGGAACAGCTTATCATACTGGTAGTCTGATATTACAGGATTTGCTTCCACATAGTATTTATAATCGTGGTAACGTATAACTTTTCTTAAATCTTCCGCAAATTTTTCGGCTTCCTCTCTGGTGATTTTATCTATGAAATTTTTTCTGTCTATTTTCTTTAGAAGCTGGTCTGTAAGTTTTTGCATCTCCAGCTCTTCTGATACTGTGTATCTCATGGCTATCTCTCCTTCCTGATGACTTAAAACCTATAAAAATAATAGCCTCTTTTGGTAAGATTTGAAAGTGTAAATCGGGAAGTAGGAGAGTTTATTATGAGATACGGTGTAGTTGGAGTTGGTGGTGTAGGCGGTTTTTATGGTGGAATGCTGGCAAAGGGAGGATTTGAAACGGTTTTTGTTACAAAACAAAGATATCTATCGGTTTTTAAAGATAAAGGACTTACTGTGGAAAGTTATAAACACGGGAAATTTACTGTAAAGGAATCTGGAAAAGTTGTTTTTACAGATTCTTATGATGTGCTTAAAGATTGTGATGTGGTGCTTTTGTGTGTAAAGTCTTATGATACTGAAAGTGTTGTGCAAGAACTTTCAAAGGTTAACGGTGATTTTGCAGTTGTTTCTGTTCAAAACGGAATAGAGAATGAGGAGATAATAGGCAGGTATCTTGGTGATGATAGAGTTATAGGTGCAACGGCTTTTATCGGTTCTTATCTTAAAGAGCCTGGTGTTATAGTTCATGAGGCGGCGGGGCTTCTTGAGATAGGTGAGATTGATGGGAAAATTTCTGACAGGATAAAGCATATTGCAGCGGACATGGAAAAGGCCGGGATAGATGTAAGGATATCAAAAGATATTAATTACACTCTGTGGAAAAAGTTGTTGTGGAACGTTGCATTTAATCCATATTCTGTTGTTACCGGAGTGACGGTTGGTCAGATGCTTGAGTTTGAATATACCCGTTCTATTTTAAAGAACCTGATGCTTGAGTGTAAAAAGGTAGCTGCTGCTTATGGAATATCGCTTAAGGATTCCACCATTGAAGGGTATCTTAAATCTTCTTCTGACCTTAGAGAATATAAAACTTCAATGCTTCTTGATTTTGAAAGAGGGAAACCTATAGAGATAGAAGGGATAACAGGAGCATTGATAAGGAAGGCAAAGAGAAAAGGAATGAAAATTCCTTATAATGAATGTGTTTATGGGACTGTGAAGTTTTTTGATTTACAGAGAAAAATCTAAATACTGTTATGATAGAATTTCTGAAATTTTAAAGAGGGTATAGGTTTGGCAAAGGATAGAGTGCAGATAATAGTTATAGAGGATGAGTTAGGGGAGTATAAAACTTATACCATTTCTCCGAAAAAAATTAAAAGAGTCATTTTTCTGTTTTTCTGCTTTTTCCTTTTTGTAGGTTATGTTGCAATTACTTCAACTTTAAAGCTTAAAAATGTTGCCAGAGAGAATATGAAACTTAAAGAGCATCTTGCCGCTGTTTCTTCTCAAAATGAGAAGTTAGAAGAAGAGGTGGTGAAGTTAACAGAGGAAAGAGATAAAGTTGTTAAGGCACTTTCACAGCGGGTTAAGATGATAGATACGATTATGAAAACTGCCGGAATTAAGAAAAGTTTAAAATCCGGTAACGGTGGAGAAGGGGGAGTTTATATTCCGATTGAAAAGATGGATGTGGAGCAGTTTTATCAGTCCCTTGATACTGTTGATGAGATGATAGATACTTTGAGAATATATCCCTTTGGAGTCCCAGCTTACGGAAAAATATCGTCAAAATTTGGTATGCGAGTTGATCCTTTTACTCATCTTCTTGCGTTTCATCCTGGAGTTGATATTTCCAATAAACCTGGAACTCCTGTTCGTGTAACTGCGGATGGAAAAGTGGTTCAGGTCGGCAGATGGGCAGGTTGGGGTAAAATAGTGGTTGTCAGACACCCTTCAGGTTATAAAACTGTTTATGCTCATTTAAGGAAGATTTATGTTAAAAAAGGTCAGAAAGTGAAGCTTGGACAGGTTATAGGAGAGATGGGTAATACTGGAAGAAGTACAGGTCCGCATCTACATTATGGAGTAATGAAAGATAATAGATGGATTAATCCGATGAAATTTCTGGAGGTTGCAGGGAATGTTTGGAAAAGGAGATAAGAAAGAGATTAAACCAAAAAAAGACTACAGCTCTTCGGAGATAAAAAGTATTCTTTCAAAAGAACTGAAAGTGTCAGGAAATATAAAGGCTGAAGGCAAGGTAAGAATTGACGGTCAGATAGAAGGGGATATTGAAGGTGATTTTGTGATACTTGGTGCTTCTGCTGTTGTAAACGGAAATGTTAATGCTGATGTTCTTATTCTTCAGGGGACGGTAAAAGGTAATATTTACGCTCAAACACTTGAGCTTAAATCAACTGCTGTTGTTGAGGGGGAGATTTTTGCTAAAGATTTTGTTGTAGAGAAAGGGGCAAGTGTTTCTGGAAAGGTTTCTTCAGGTAAATTTGCAGAAAAGTCGTTTAATCAGGCTTCCAGTATTTCAGAGAGCGGTAAACAGTAATATTTATCGGTATCAACCATAAGCACCGGAGTTGACTCCATATATTCTATAAACTCTTTTAATTTAACAGTTCCTTTTACAAAAAAAGCCCTTCCGCCTTTTGGAAGTCCGTAAGGTTTAATGTCCTTTATTCTTATGTATCCTACTCCTTTTATTGAAAAGTATCCGGTTGTGTAATCCGGGTCGTCGGATATGCACAGTTCTGCTATTACGTTTTTGTGGTGGAGAACCTTTGTTGAAAGAATCACCGCATCTTTCATGTTCGGTGTGAATCTGTCTCCCGTTATTTTTTTAAGTTTTTCAAAAGCTTCTTGAGTTATGTCCATGTAGGAAGCCCTTATCCCTCTGAACTTATCAGGTTCAAGTCTCACTCCTGTTAGTATATCTACTACCATAGCTCCTCTCATCACTCTGCCAGATGGAGAAGCACCACTTATTAGTGCTTTATAGACAGAAAATCCTACACTTTCGTCAATATTTGCTTTCTGGAAAAGTTTTGACAGAATCTCTTTTAAAGTATAATTCCTTTGGTCTTCTATTTCATAAATGGAAAGAAGTTTAAGAGGGATGGGTTCCTTTTCAAGCAGCTCTATTTTGATGTTTATCAGGTCAGGTTTACCTTTTGAATGATTTAACGCTCTCTGGGACAGCTGCTTTGTAATTTCTGGAATCTGTTGCTCCTGTGCTATTCTTTCAGCTCCTGAGATGTGCTCTCCGCTTCTACATGCCCGCATTTTTATACTGAAAAGCTTTTTACCTTTCAATTTTCACCCTTACTCCTTCAGGGAAGTAGTTTGTTCTGCATGGGAATGGAATTTCTATATTGTGTTCTTTAAACAGTTTATCAATCTTTTCATTTATCTGCGATTTTACTCTGTAGGCTATGTCTTTCTTTTTAACATAGTAAAATGCCTGAAATATTAGTGCAGAATCACCAAAATCTATGAAAAACACTGAAGGAGGAGGATTTTGAAGAACATCCGGGGTGGATGTTATAGCTTCTATAATGAGTTTTTTAACAAGTTCAACATCACTGCCGTAAGCTACTCCGATTTTTATAGAATCTTTAAATTTTGCATCGGGATAAAGGGCGTTTTCTATAACACCTTCTGTAAGTTTTGAGTTTGGAACTATTATGAGATTGTTCCCTGCAATTGTGATGATTCTTGTTGTTCTAAGTCCTATGTCGTAAACGTAGCCGTCAACGTCAATGTCTTTTATGTAAACTCTATCCCCTATTCTGAATTGTCTGTCTGTAACAAGAAGAATACCTGATATAAAGTTTTTTATTGTGTCTTGAGCAGCAAGACCAACAGCAAGAGAACCAACACCAAGGGATGTTATTAAAGAGGTAACATTAAATCCGAGTTTATCAAGAAGTATTATGAAAGCTACAAAAACTATAAATATTTTGGTTACTTTTGAAATCATTGAAAAATATGTTTCTACAAGCGGTTCTTCTGAAATGGGAACGGTTTTTTTTGTTTTTTCACTCATGTAGTTGATAACCATGTCAACCAGCTTTAAAATTCCAAAAGTTGCAAGACCTATGTAAAGGCAGTAAGCTGTTATGTCTATAGCCTTTCTCCAGAAAGGTGGCAGATTAAACTGAAGCACCCCCATATGAAACAGAAAGGTTGCCAGTATGTAGGTAATAATTGTTGAAAACTCAAGGGTTAATTTTTCTCCCTTCGTTATCTTTTTATCTTTTGCAAACTGTTTTAAAAGGATTTTATTTATTGTCGGACGAAGTTTTATGATAATAACAGAAGAGATTATGAAAATCAGTGGAGGAAGATATTTTAAAACTTTTTCTGCTTCAAAATAAAAGTTCATTCTTCCTCCTTTAGAAAATTTCTTTTGAGTTTAAAATCAAAGTTACAGGGCCGTCATTTAAAATATAAACTTTCATATCAGCACCGAACACTCCTGTTTTAACAGGAACCTCTTTTTCACAGACTTTGACAAATGTTTCAAACATCTCTTTTGCCTTTTCAGGTAATTCTGATGATTGGAAACTCGGTCTTCTGCCTTTTTTACAGTCTGCAGCAAGGGTGAAGTTTGGGACAAGGAGAAGTTCTCCTTTTATATCTTTTAACGAAAGATTCATTTTTCCGTTTTCATCTTCAAAGATTCTAAGGTTTACTATTTTATCCGCCATCTTTTCCAGAAATGAAGGTAAATCTCCCTTTTCAAATCCTACAAGAGCTACGATTCCCCTCTTTATTGCACCTGTAACTTCTCCATTTACACTTACCTTTCCTTCACTTACTCTCTGTATAACAACTTTCATGCTTTCTCCACTAAAGCCTTACAACGCTTTTTGCGTTTGATAAAAACTGAACCACATCGTAAGCGTTTGATGCCTCTCCAACTTCAAGAGAGTCAAGGAGGTTAAAGTAGTTAAGACATGTTCCGCAACAGATAATTTTTGCACCTTTCCCTTCAAGTTCTTTCAGTGCTTCTACGATTTCCTTATCTGCGCCTTTACACGCAAGCTTAACGGCGGTATTTATAAGGACGATACCTTTCGGCAGAGGTTCTGCATTTATAAAGGTTTTAATAAATCCTTTTATAAGGATTTCTCCCAACTCTTTATCTTCACCGACGTAAGTGGAGGCTATTAAAACGGCATAATCTCCTGTTTTCTTTTCCGAATTTTCTTCAGGAAGAGTGCATGTAAATCCTTTTGCTATGGTGATGTAGAACAATCCCTCTTTTTCCTTAACATCAATAGTGCAGCCTTTATTTTTGGCAAACCGACTTACGTTCTCTTTTGCCGCTTTATTATCAACTATTACCGTTATAATACCTTCTTCAATCTCTTCAAGAGCCTGTTTGGTTTTTAATACAGGTTCTGGGCAGGGTAGCCCTTTGCAATCAATTACTTTTTCCACTTTCTTCCTCCAGTAGTTTTTCTCCCAATTCCCTGAAGATTTTTTTAGCTGCTGCTTCTATTGCTTCCTTTTTTCGCTGTTCCACCTCAGATGGAGAACCAACTGCACTGTAAAATTCATAAGCACTTATTGTAAATGTTTTAAATGGATGTTTGTAACCGTATTTTATAAGTTTTATTGTTGCAGTTACGTTAATCTTATACTCTATTGCCTGGTCGTAAATATTATATCCTACGGAATAGCTGGAAATGTTTTTAACAGTTGGTTTTATGATAATAGTTTCGTCAGGAATAGGTTGCATGTCAACCATAAATCTTGAATCTGTGTAAAACGCTTCATCTGCCGCTTTTGAGAAAAATATATCCGCTCCCTCTTCTGGTGTTCTGTTTGTAACGGGGGCTATGTAAACGTGTTTTATCGCTTCTTTTTTTGTTGCATATTTTAAGGTGCTGCAGCCTGAAGATACTGCAACACCTGTTAAGAGAGCAATTACCAATATTCTATTTAACAACCACATTTACAAGCCTTCCCTTTACATAAATAAACTTTTTAATCTCCTTACCTTCTGTGTACTTTTTAATTTTTTCAAGGCTCAGGACAACTTCCTTAAGTTTCTCCTCATCAATATCTGCCGGGACAGTTACTTTTTCTCTTACCTTTCCGTTTATCTGGACAGGAAGTTCTATTTCTTCTTTTATAAGGGCTTCTTCGTCAACTTTCGGCCATCTGTGTGTTGAAACCAGAGTTTTATGTCCGGTTATTTTCCACATCTCTTCTGCGATGTGCGGAGTAACAGGAGAAAGCATAATTATCATCAACTCAATGGCTTCTTTTAGAGCGGCTTTATCTCCGCCCGTTTCAGGTTTAAACCTTGAAATCAGATTGAAAAGCTCCATGATTGCTGCTATGGCTGTGTTGAATTTGAATCTTTCATTAAATTCCTCTGTTACCTTTTTAAGGGTTTCGTGAGTTTTTCTTCTGAGTTCTTTTCCCGCTTTTGATAGAGTTGAAGGTGGTGTATCTTCTCTGAAGATTGAAGCGTTTTCCTCAACAAAGTTGAAAACCCGTTTTAAAAATCTGAAAGCACCTTCAATATCTTCCATTTTCCATTCAAATTCTGTTTCTGGTGGAGCGGCAAATAGAATGTAAAGTCTTGTTGCATCGGCGCCATAGCGGTTTATCATATCTTCAGGACTTACGGTGTTTAGTTTAGATTTGCTCATCTTTGATAATTCACCGTGAGTTTTTACAAGTTCTTCAAGTTTCTCCTTCCAGTTTTCTATCTGCTTTGCTATCTCTTCATTTGAGATTACAAGCAGGAAGTTATCACCGTTTCCTATTCTGTTTTCAGAGAGAAACTCTTTTACCGTTTTACCTTTGTTTTCGCTTTTGCCACCAAGGGCGTTTATGAGTTTTGAAATATCATCTTCCTCTTTTATGCCTAAAACGGAAAGTGCTGTTTTAACTTTTATCCACCTTTTACAAACCATTCCCTGAGTTAGAAGGTTTTCAAAAGGTTCTCCTGCCTTGAAGAATTTATACTGTTTATGGGTTTCATCAGCTTTAAAAAGCCCAAGGTCTCTTAAAACCTTTGTAAAGAATCTTGAGTATAGAAGATGTAGAACGGCGTGTTCTATTCCGCCTATATACTGGTCAACAACCATCCAATAGGAAGCTTCTTCAGGTTTAAACGGAAGAGTTTCACATTCAGGTGAGCAGTATCTTAAGAAATACCATGATGAATCAAAAAATGTATCCATTGTATCAGTTTCTCTTCTGGCAGAGTTTCCGCACTTTGGACATGTTGTGTTAACAAATTCTTCAACCTTTTCAAGAGGATTTCCCTCTCCTGTAAATTGAACGTTTTCAGGAAGTTTTACAGGAAGCTCGGTTTCAGGTACAGGAACTATTCCGCACTTTTCACAGTAGATTACGGGAATGGGTGTCCCCCAGTATCTCTGTCTTGAGATGTTCCAGTCTCTTAATCTATACTGGATAGCTTTCTCACCTAACCCTTTCTTTTCAAGCTCTTCTGTGATTGCAATTTTTGCATCGGTGCTTTTCATTCCTGTGAACTTTTCAGAATTAACAACTACTCCGGGTTTTTCATAGGCTTCTTCAAGTTTTTCTGCATCTATGTTTTCGTTTTCAGGAGTAATAACGATTTTTATCGGAAGGTTGTATTTTTTTGCAAACTCAAAATCTCTCTGGTCATGGGCAGGGACAGACATTACAGCTCCTGTTCCGTAATCCATAAGAACAAAGTTTGCGATATAAACAGGTATCTTTTCATTTGTTAATGGATGGATAACGTAAGAGCCTGTGAAAACTCCTTCTTTCTCAAGCTCTCCCGTTGTTCTTTTTCTTTTTTCGGTTTTTCTCATTTTTTCAACAAATACTTTTACTTTTCCTCTCTGTTCCTCTTTCGTAAGCTTTTCTACAAGCGGGTGTTCTGGGGCAAGGACAAGATAGGTTACACCAAAAAGGGTATCCGGTCTTGTGGTAAAAACCTCAATATGTTCTACATCTTCTATCTTTTCCTCAAGGGGAAATTTTACTTTTGCTCCAATACTTTTACCTATCCAGTTTTTCTGCATCTCTATAACAGGGTCTGGCCAGTGTCCTTTAAGAAGTTCAAGATCCTGTAGCAGTTCTTCTGCATAGTCGGTAATTTTGAGATACCAGCTGTCTATCTCTTTCTGTTCAACTGTTGTTCCGCATCTCCAGCATCCACCGTCGTCTTCAACCTGCTCATTTGCTAAAACAGTTTGGCATGTGGGACACCAGTTTACGGTGGTTTTTGCCCTGTATGCAATGCCTTTTTCAAGCATTTTTGTAAATATCCATTGGTTCCACCTGTAATATTCTGGAAGGCAGGTTGCCACTTCCCTGTCCCAATCGTAAGAGAATCCAAGTCTTTTTAGCTGGTTTTTCATGTATTTTATGTTGCTTAAAGTCCATTTTTTCGGGTGGATTCCCCGGTTTATTGCTGCATTTTCGGCGGGAAGGCCAAAAGCGTCCCATCCCATCGGATGGATTACGTTGTAACCAAACATCCTTTTAAAACGTGCCACTACATCACCGATGGAGTAGTTCCTCACATGGCCCATGTGAATCTTTCCAGAAGGGTAGGGAAACATTTCAAGAACGTAATATTTCTCTTTGTTTTCATCTATATCAGCTTTAAAGAGTTTCTCTTTTTCCCAGATTTCTTGCCATCTATTTTCTATTTCTTTGAACTTATACATTTGGGTCCTCCGTGTAACTGAAAGTATTTATGCAGAAAAAATAATAGCACACAGGAGAAAACTTATAATTTAAAATCGGTTATAATACAACTTGTATCTGAAATCGTTTTTCAAGGAGATAAGGGAGGAATGTCTGTTAAAATTCTTGAAGGAGATAATCTTGAAGCACTTATAGAGAGAGCCAAAGCCATATACGGTGGCGATATAGAGATTCTTTACTATCAGGTTGAGACAAAATCGGGTTTGTTGCCTTTTACAAAAAAGAAGTTTTACAGGTTGTTTTTTAAAGAGAAGGATAAAAATAGTGGAGAAACAGAAGCTCTTAAAGAGGAGCTTGACAGTTTAAAAAGCTTGATTAATGAGCTTAAGAAGGAGATAAAAACAGCTCCTGTAAATCACCAACCAGAAGAAGTATATGTGCCTCCTCTACCGGAAGCCCCGTCCCATATATCTCAATCACTTTCCTCTTCTTTATCTCCCGCAAGTGGTGCTGTTTATCAGGATTTTACAGGGGATGCTATTGAGTTGTTAAAACTTCTTGAGTCAAAAGGGGTTTTCCCCGAAGTTGCCAGAGAGATTGTGGAGCCTGCATGCGGCCTTGACCTTGAAACCAATAAACTTGATTTGAGTACGCCTACTTTTAGAGAGGCCCTGGAGAAAGGGATTTCTGTAAAGGTAAGATTTACAGGTAGGATTAAGGTTGATAATCCTCCAAAAATAATAGCGTTTGTCGGCCCCACAGGTGTTGGAAAAACGACAAATCTTTTTAAAATAGCATCTGACCTTGTTATAAACCAGCAGCTTAAGGTTGGGGTTATAAGTATTGATACTTTTAAGGTTGGTGCTATTCAGCAGGCAAGAATGTATGCAAATATTTTGAACATTCCATTTTTTACTGTGTCTGAAGGGAAAAGGCTGAGAGAGACCATCAGTAATCTTTCTGAAATGGATGTTATTTTGATAGATACAGTTGGAAGAAGTCATTATGATTACTGGCGTTTAGGAGAGATAAAGGCGATACTTTATAGCTCTGACAGGGGAATGGATGTGCATCTTGTTATCAGTTGTAATTATAGCAATGATGAAGCGATAGAAGTTGTTAACAGGTATAGAGCTATTTTTCCTGTAACCTCTTTGCTTTTAACAAAAGTAGATGAAACGAGGAAACCTGGGATTTTACTTAATCTGCCTGTTAAAACAGAGCTTTCGCTATCCTATTTAAGTGTAGGACAGAGAGTTCCTGAAGATATAAAACTTTTAACACCTAAGAAAGTGGCAGATTATATTCTGGGAGATCTATGAACATACAGGCAGAAAAGCTTATAGAGCTTGTTAAGGAAAGGCATCATCAGAGTAAAAGCAGAAAGGCCAAATTTATCTGCGTTTCCAGCGGTAAAGGTGGAGTTGGAAAAACAAATTTCTCCGTTAATTTTTCATGGCTTCTGGCTAACAGATTTGATAAGAAAGTTTTGCTTATTGATGCAGATATAGGGCTTGGTAATGTGCATGTAATTCTTGGGGTTTCTCCTGAGAAAAATTTAAAGCTTCTTATGAAAGGAGCAGATATAAGAGATTTGATTCAAACTTACGAAAATATTGATATACTTCTTGGATTTTCAGGTATTGATTCTTTTCAGGAACTTGAAAGTATAGATACCATTACAGTGATAAATAAACTTGAAAAGATAGCAGATATCTATGACTATGTTATTCTTGATGCTCCTGCCGGGATAAATGAGAATGTTTTGAAATTTGCCGTTTCTTCAGATGTTACCTATGTAATTACTACACCTGAACCTACAGCGATAACCGATGCTTATGCTTTGATAAAAACTTTATATAAGCTTTATAACTATGATTGTATAAAAATTGTTGCAAATATGTGTAGAAATAAAAATGAAGGATTTTCAATTCTTGAAAGAATGAGAGCATCGTGTGAGAATTTTTTGTCTTTTAGACCAAAAGTGGCTGGAGTTTTGCCAGAATCCTTTAATTTAAAGGTTGCTGTTAGGAAAAGAGAGCCTGTTGCCATTTCAAATCCGCAGGATCAGTATGTTTTGGCTCTTATGGAAATTGCAGCAAGAGAAACAGGAGAAATTCTGAAAGAGGAAAATAGCGGTTTTTTTGAAAAGTTGAAGAAATTTTTGGGCATTAAGAGTTAATTTATGTATGGAAAAAGCAGGAAAGAGCTTGTAGTAGAACATTTACCCCTTGTGAAAAAGGTTGCTAATAAGATTTATAGAAGAATTCCTGAAGGTATTATTGATTTTGATGATCTTGTTAATACAGGTGTTATAGGATTAATGAAGGCAATTGATAACTTTGACAATTCAAAGGCAAATTTTTCTACGTATGCCTATATAAGAATTAGGGGAGAGATTCTTGATTATTTAAGAACTCTTGATTTTATGTCAAGGGGAGCAAGAGAAAAAGTAAAAAATGGAGAAGTGGAAAATTTAAAGGCTGAAATAATGTATATGGTTAGTATTGAAGAGCTTCTTTTTCAGGGAGCTGATAAATTGACAATTGCTGATACTTTGAAGTCTGAAGAGGTTTCCCCTGAGGAGAATGTTATTCTAAAAGAGATGAAGTTTCGTCTCGCAAGGGCTCTTGATAATCTTTCTGAAAGAGAGAAGCTGATTTTACAGCTTCTTTTTGTTGAGGAGCTTGATTTAAAGTCTATTTCAAAGATTCTTAATATTTCTGTTTCAAGGATTTCTCAGATAAAAAAGCGTGCCATGGAGAAGCTATATAAGATTCTGGAAAAAGATGTATAATAGAAAATACCTGGAATACTTACAGGGGTTATGATGTTAAAGACAGTTTTGGATATAGCCGGCAGTAATATTTCTGTGGGAAGAGGGAAAGAGAAGGCTAATAAGAGAGGGGTGTTTGATTCTCTGTTTGCCAGTATTTTAGATGGCAACTTAGATATAACCAACAGCAATGTATTTGTAGGAAAGGGAAGAGAGAAATTTAATAAGAAAGGGGTTTTTGATTTCCTGTTTGTAAACATTTTAAATGATAAATTTGAGACTAAAAAGCAACTTTTTTCTGGGAAAACAGCTGTTAGTTCTGGTATAAATTTTGATAAAAAAATAAAGGAAGGAACTGGTAATAGTATTGGAATCAAAAATAATGTTAGATTTATTGATGAAAGTAAATCTAAAAAAGCAAAACTTAGAAAAGCAAAGATTTCTTATAAAGAGTTGATCGGTCCTGCTGGAAGAAGTCCTTTCTTTAAATTTAATACTCCTGTTAATCCTAAGCTTAAAATAGACGATATTCCTGAAAAGATTTCAAGAAAAAAACAACAAGACAGTGCTTCTCTAGAGAATAAGAGTTTGAATAAGGAATTTTATCTCTCAGAAGTCAATAGTGATTTAAAAGAGGATGAAGTTTTAGCAGAAAACAGTAAAATTTTTTCCTTTGTCTTATCTAAGGCTGCAAAGAGAAAAGATGGAAATTTTGTAAATTTTGAACAGAGTAAAACAGAAGATTCTTTTTTTAAGATTGAAAGAAAAGCTTTTTCTGTTTCTGGCGGAGATAAAAGTGAAATTAAATATCCTGATAACAGAGGGAAAAAGATTATAGAAGATGAAAAAAGAAATTTTAAGGGTATGAAATCAGAAATAAGAAAAAAGAAAATGGATAGCAGTTTTTTGGGAATAGCTGAAAGAAATGAGCAGGTTTCCGTTGGTGCTAAGTTTATGCCTGTGGATAAAGGTTTTTATAGTGGTAACGATACCCGTAAAAATAAACTTACTATTAATGTTTCTGCTGAAACACGAGCAAAGAAGTTAGAGGAAAATGATTATAGAAAAATTGTTCATTCCAAGAGATACGGCAATGTGGATTTTGTAGAAACATTTGGTAAAAATACCGTAAGTAATACAAAAACAAAAGTTAAAGATAGCCAGATTGTAATTTCAGGAAAAGAGGGAAGTGAACGTGAAGTTTTTGCTGAAGATAAAAATTTGATGGAGAATTTAGTCGATAAACGGGTGGTTAGTGATAAATTTGCAAGTTTTGATGATTCTAAGAAAACTTCGAAAAAAAATTTAATTGAGAAAGCTATTGATAAATTAGAGCTTGAAGGAAAAAAGAAAGATATAAAAGTTGTGGAATTGAAAACTAAAAGTTTGCAGATTGAGAGTGGTCTTGAAAAGATTTCTTCAAGAAGACCTGAAATTAGAGCTTTGCAAAACACAGGGATTGACATTCAATCTCAAGAGTTGCAGGTGTATTCTAATATGAAAAACAACTTAAATGAAAAGTTTAAAAGAGTACAGATTGTAGGGAGTGAAAAAAGCATAGAATCTAAAGAAAAAAATACAGAAAAAGGTATTTTTAGTGCAGATAGAAAAGGAAAGATTAAGAATTTTTCAGAAGAAAACTATAGAAGAAAAGTTATGAAGTTTGGTGCAGATGTGGAAAATAGGAGTTTTAGACCGGTAGAGCATAAGTTTGAATCGTTTATAACAAATAGGTTAACCGATAGACACTTTGACATAGATAGGCGTAGTTTAAGCCATGAAACACATTTTACAGATGTTTCCTTTCAAAGGCAAAATTTTCATAGTGTAGCTACTGCCGGCTCTTCAAGTAGTTACTCTGATAATGGTGGAGCAAACTACAATAACCATGGTGGTAGTTTTCAAGGTAACAGTTCAAGTAATCCTGTTTCAGAAAGGTTTGTTCTTTCAGCCCAGTTTGAAGATTTAAGAGTTAAAGCGAAGATGATAAAAAGATTTATAAATGTTACGATAGAGATACCCCATGTTACCTTTAGTTTTGCTGATTTGAAAGATGAGATAAGAGAGATACTGAGAAATTCAAATCTTTCCGGTCTTAAAGTTAAAATAAAGAATAAAGGTAAAGAGATTTATTCAGAAACTGTGTTTTCCGATGAAGTTAGAGAGTCATCTTCTTTAGAATTAAGGGTTTGAAGGTGAGGTTTTTTATATCGCTGTTGCTGTTTTTAGGTTTTCTTCTTCCTTCTTATGGGAAAACAGTAGATAATAACACTCAAATCTTAATTAATAAACCTAAAATACTCCTTGAAAGAGGAATTAAGCAATACAAAATAGGTTCTTATAACACTGCTCTTGAATATTTTTTAAAACTTCTGGCCAGGGATAAAAAGAGAGGGGAATACTATAGAAAAGCTCTCTTCATGCTTGCGAAGACTTATATGAAAATAGGAATCAAAACCGGGAATAAACAGTATTTATGGCAAGCACTTGATTTTCTACAGCTTTATTTTAACTCTGTAAAGCAGCCATCGTGGGATTACTACTACACAAAAGCTCATATATATGAAAATTTAGGATTTTACGATAAAGGGCTTGATATTTATAGGGTTGCTTTTCTTAAAGCGAAAAACGATAGGCAGCAGGTTAGAACTGTAATGGGAATTTTAAGGTGTGCCGTTTTTCTGAAAAGACCGGATATTATTGATGAGTACTATATTCTCCTTTCAACATCACCTTTAACAGAAAAGGATAAAGATGAGTTACGATTTTTAAGAGGATTGATACTTTTTAGCAAAGGTAAGTATGATGAAGCTTTTAAGTACTTTTTTGAGACATACAGAAGAAATGAAGCTTACTTAATAGAAAATCCTGAATACTATTACATTGTTGCAGAAAATATTTATAGGCAGGGAAACTATAAGCTTGCTGAACAGCTTTTTAAAAGAATAATAAGTTTTACCAGAGATAAAGCAGTTATAAGAAAAGCTATTTTAAGATTAGGGGATGCAGAATTAAGAAAAGGTGAAAGGAAACTTGCAAGTGCCACCTATTACGACCTGGTGACTTCTTATCCAGATTCTAAAGAGGCTGTGATTGCAAAATTAAAATTGATAGCGATGATGGATAAAGATAAAGTTTTAAAGTATCATCTTCAAAGCACTCAAGTAGAAGATTTTAAAAATCCGCTGAAATTTGTGATAAAAACTCTTATTCATTCAAGAGATACCTATCTTGGTGCCTTTGCTCTTGCTGATTTTGGGAGTTTTGTTTTAAAGAGTAAGAGTAGAAAGTTGTTTAAACAGCTTAAATGGGAGCTTTCTTTAATTTTTCCTGGTCAGCTTAAATATGAGCAGAAGGAGTTTATCTTTTCTCAATGGAAACCGTTAATTTTAAGATTGGATGATGAAAAAATGTGTTCTTTATACAAGGCGAACCCAGAATTTTTTAAGGAAGTTTTTGATAAGGAAACACTTATTCATATAGCATATGCTCTTGGCAGATGTAATGAAAGAGATTTGAAGCTTTCCCTTATCAGGTATATTGCGAAAAAATGGCAGAATGATAAAGACCTTCTTCTCCTTGCAGAAGCACTTATGGAAAGTAAAGATTTTGAAGAATCTATCGAAATACTTCAAAAAGTGAGAGAAAAGAATTGTATGTACTATAAGCTTTTGATAAAAAACAAACTCTTCTTGAAAGAACCTATTAAGCAGGTAAAGCCTCTTCTTTTAAAATTATCAAAAAAATGTCCATCTAACGATGTGGATGTTGTTGCCTTTAAGATTATTGTAAATCTTGAAGATGGGAAACTTAACAGAGCGGTTTCTTTGTTTGAAAGTAATAGCGCTCTTGTTAAAGCCTACTATAAAAAAGATCCGATATTAAAATTGGCGGTATATAAGCTTATTTCTCAATTGCTAATGCATAATAGATATAACACTTGTTTAAGTGTAATTGATATGATAAAAGAAACAGGGAACAACTGTTTTTTAAGTGCTGCTCAGCTTATATCTTTTTCAAGACTTGATAAAATAGAGCCTGCAAAGGCTATTTTACCGAAGGTGAAAATGTGCAAGGATACTTTAAGTGAGATTGCCCGAGTGATTTATGGGGATCAGATTCTTATGAAGAATCTGGGGAGAGAGTGATATGTGGAAAAAGCTTGACAGTATTTCAGAAATGGCTTCCTTTTACCTTGAACGCTCGAAAGTGATACAGGGTAATATAGCTAATGCTGATACACCAAACTATGTTCCAAAAGATCTTGTATTTGAAAAGCATTTAACGGAGCAAACGTTAAAACTTAAAAAGACAGATCAAAAACATATAGATCCTTTTCCTGAAGAGGAAAAGAAATTTAAAATTGAGGAGTTAAATAAATATTCAGGTTATGATAAGAATAAGGTTAATGTTGATGAAGAACTTGGGAAGCTGGCTGAATCTGCTATCATGTATAGAACGCTTGTTCAGGCACTTAAGAAAGAGCTTACCAAAATGAAAGTTAGTATTACAGGGAGGTAGCGGGGATGCTTTTTAAGGGACTTGAAATCTCTTTGACAGGGATGAGTGCTCAAAGAATCAGGATAGATGTGGCTTCAAGTAATCTTGCCAATGCAAATGCTATCAATCCTGTAACAGGAGAGCCTTATAGGAGGAAAGTACCTGTTTTTGAATCAGTGCTTGTTAAAGAAGGAAATATCCCTTTAAATGAGGTAAGGGTCAAAGAGATTGCCTATGATGAATCTCCTTTTAAGATGAAATATGATCCTAATAATCCTCTTGCTGATAAAGATGGTTATGTTACACTTCCAAATGTTGATCCTTTAAAAGAGATGGTGGATATGGTTTCTGCTATGAGAAGTTATGAGGCAAATCTTACTGCATTTAATACTCATAAAAATATGTTAACTTCAAGCCTTGAGATTTTAAGAGCGTAATTTAAGGGGAAAGAGATGAAAATTAACGGTTTAGGTTCTATAAAGGGAAGTCTTTTATCAGGCGTTTCAGAAACTTCTTCCAATAGAAGTAAAACATCTTTTACGGAGTTACTTGAGGATTTTATAAAAGATGTGAATAACGATTTGAATGCCGCTTCACAGGCGGAAGAGAAGATTATGAACGGTAATGTTGAGAATTTTGAAGAGTTGCTCTATACAATTTCAAAGTCAGAAATTTCTTTAAGGCTTCTTGTTGAAATAAGAAACAAAGCTCTTGAAAGCTATCAGGAAATAATGAGAATGCAGGTTTAATTTAGCTAAAGGATAGGGGTTATTTTAGTGGAATCAAAAAATTTAGTAGATAGATTTCAGGAGATTTTCAATAAGTATTTTTCCATTAGGAATGTTGCTATTTTGATTGGTATTCTTGCTGTTTTATCCTTTTTAACAGTTTCTCTGGTTAAAATGACATCCACTACTGACTATGCTGTTCTGTATTCCCATTTAAGTCCGGATGATGCTGGAAGTATTCTTACTGTTCTTCAGGAAGAGAAGGTGCCGTATAAAGTGGAGGGGAACGGAAGTATAATTATGGTTCCGAAAGACAAGGTTTATGATATCAGGTTAAAACTTGCTGCTAAAGGACTTCCTTCTGGAAAGATTGTAGGATTTGAGATATTTGATGAACCAAAGCTTGGAATTACCCAGTTTCAAGAGCACATAGAATATATAAGGGCTCTTGAAGGAGAGCTTCAAAGAACTATCAATAGAATTGACGCTGTCTGGAGTAGTAAGGTTAATATAGCTTTACCGAAAGATTCTGTTTTTGTCAGAGATACTGATGAGCCGAAAGCTTCTGTTATTCTAAAGCTGTGGCCTGGTAAAGATTTAACAAAAGAGCAGGTAAAAGCTATAGTTTTCCTTGTTTCTCATGCTGTTCCCGGGCTGAAGCCTGAAAATGTTACGGTTGCAGATAATAGGGGACGTGTTCTTTCAGACCTTATTCAGGAAGACGATGTTGTAGGAGATACAAATAAAGAGATACAGATAAAAAGGCAACTTGAGAGAGAGATTGAAAGGAAAGTAGAAAGTATGCTTTCAAAGGCTCTTGGCTCAAACAAAGTTATTGCCAGAGCTACCGTTGAGATAGAGACAGGTAAGCTTGAAAAGCAGTCGGAAATCTACGATCCTGATATGACTGCGGTGGTAAGTGAAAGAAAAATTCAGGAAAAAGAGCTTGGTGTTGAAAACAAAACAGCTGGAGTTCCTGGAACAGGGACAAATGTTCCTCCTGTAATTTCCAATCAGGGAAATGGTCAGATAAGAAATAGCAGAGAGAAAAAAGATGTAACTACAAATTATGATGTGTCAAAGACGGTTGAGAAAAAAGTAGCACCGATTTTTATCATAAAAAAGATAAGTGTTGGTGTTTTAATAGATGGAAGGTATAAAAAGGGAGCTAATGGGACTGAAGAGTTTATTCCCCGCTCTCCGGAAGAGCTTAAAACTTATGAAAATCTGATAAAGAGTGTTGTCGGTTTTGACCAGAAGAGAGGGGATAAGGTTACAGTTGTAAGTGTTCCTTTTGAAGCTCCTAAATCTCAGATTCAGGTTGTGAAAGCGGAAACTTTTCCAATAATTTATCTTGTTATTGGGGGAGTTGTTTTTATAATTTTCGCAGGTATTGTGATTTTCTTGATTTTAAGAAAAAGAAAAAAGCAGGCTGAGATTCAACCTTTAGGAATCTCTACTGCTGAAGCTGTGAAAGCTTATGGAGTTGCATCTGAAACAGCTGAAGAAAAAATGGAAAAAGAGCGAAAAGAGATAGAAAGTCTTGATATAAAATCTGACCCATCGTATATTAAAATTCTTGATATAGCTAAAGATCATCCAGAGCTTATTGTTCAACTTGTTAAAGAATGGTTAGGGGAAAAGGTAGATGTTAAATCTTGATGATTTTTCCACGTTGTTTATTTCAAATTTTGATGATAAAACGAGACAGAGTGAGGATGTAGAAAAGCTTTACGAGAAGAAGCTTGAGGAGTTGAAAAAATATTATGAGAGCCGTTTGAAGGAGGAAAGGGAAAAAGCGTTTAAGCATGGGTATGAGTCTGGCAGAAGGGAAGCAGAAGAGTTTTATAAAAAGGTTTTGCAAAGTGAGAAAAGAAATTATGAAGATAACTTAAAAAAAGAGATAGATCTTCTAAAAAGAGAGTTTAAGCAATTGGCTTTTTCTCTTAAGGAAGAAAATATAAAACTTGGAAGAAGGATACTTGAGGCGGTTTCAGAGTCACTTGAAGAGATATTTGAATTTTTATTTATTCAGGATTCAAATCTTTCTTATTTAAAGGAAAAATTGCAGGAAGTTATAGATGATTTTAAAATGGAATCAGAGCCTGTATCAATAGAGGTTTCAGAGAAGTTTGCAGAGATTTTAAAGGATGTAGAAGGCTTAACAGTTAAAGTTAATGAAAATATCAAAGATGGTGATTTTGTTGTAAGGTTTAAAGATTTTTCGGTTGTTCATGATTTGAGAGAAAAACTTGCTCTTTTGAGAGAAGAAATTGAAAGAGAGATTAAAAAATCTTCCCAGGTATAAGATAAAAGGAAAAGTTGTAGGGGTTAAAGGGCCTCTTATAGAAAGTGTTTTGCCTAAGGTTTGTCTTGGAGATTTTTGTAAGATAGATGGTAGAGTTGAGACGGAAGTTGTTGGTTTCAAAAATGGAAAAACTCTTCTTATGGCTTATTCTGATACTACCGGTATAAGTGTTGGAAGTGAGATAGAACCAAAACCTGGTTCTGTAAGAATAGGAGTTTCTCGGGAACTTCTTGGTACAGTTATAGATCCTTTTGGTAATCCTCTGAACAAAGAAAAGATCACCTATACCGACTTTACCTATCTTCAGGGGGAGACCGTTAATCCTCTTAGAAGAGATAGGATAAGAGAGCCTCTTGACCTTGGAATAAGAAGTATAAATGGACTTTTAACGGTAGGCAAGGGACAGCGTATCGGTATTTTTTCTGGTGCTGGGGTTGGGAAAAGTACACTTCTTGGAATGATAGCAAGATATACCGAAGCTGATGTGAATGTTATTGTGCTTGTTGGTGAAAGGGGCAGGGAAGTAAGAGAGTTTATAGAGGATAATCTTGGTGAAGATGGCCTTAGAAAATCTGTTGTAGTGGTTGCAACTTCAGATCAGCCACCTCTTGCAAAGATTCGTGCTGTTCTTGCAGGGTGTGCGATTGCTGAATATTTCTGTTCGCAGGGAAGTAATGTTTTGCTGCTTGTAGATTCTCTTACAAGGCTTGCTATGGCTCAAAGGGAGATAGGGCTTACCGTTGGAGAACCGCCTACAACGAAAGGTTATGTTCCATCTGTTTTCTCTCTTCTTGCAAAGGTGATAGAGAGAGCCGGAAACTTTGCAGGTCAGGGCAGTATAACAGGAATTTATACTGTTCTTGTGGAAGGGGATGAAATAGCCCTTGACCCTGTTGCAGATGCAGCTGTTGGTTATCTTGATGGCCATATAGTCCTTTCAAGAGCTTTTGCAAATAGAAGAATATTCCCTGCTATAGATGTTTTAAAAAGTATAAGCAGATTAACACCTCAACTTGTTGATGAACAGGTTTTAAGGTGGCAATCTCTTTTTATAGATCTTGAATCAACGTACAGAGAAAGTCTTGATATGGTAAATCTTGGTCTTTACAAGAAAGGAACAAATCCAAAAATTGACCTTGCTATAGCTGTTCATGATAAAATGGAAGAGTTTTTAAAACAGGGGGTGAACTGTAAGGTTTCTCTTGATGAAAGTTTTTCCTCTTTGAAAAGTTTGATAGAATATATAGCAAGTGAGGGAGGAAAGTATGGATATACCTGGAGTAACCTATAATCCTGATAGTCAGGTTAAAGTTGTAGATGCAAATTATGACAATGCAAAAATGTCTCAGGAAGATTTTTTGAAGGTTCTTCTTGCAGATCTCCAGTGGCAGGATCCCCTTGAGGCAAAGGATATCTCTGAGTTTATTGATAATACGGTAAAACTTAAGGAGCTTGAATCTTATAATACTTTTCAGCAGAGTGTTGAACAACTTCTTGCTGCAAATCAGGCGAACGCTCTTTTAACAGCTTCTTCTTTGATAGGTAAGCTGGTTAAATATGAGGGAAATCAGACATACGTTCAAAACGGCGTTGGATATGCTGATATAAAACTTGCTTCATCTGCTGATACTGTTAAGATAACTATTCTTGACAGTACAGGCAGTGTGGTTGAAACAAAGACCCTCTACAATCTTCAGGGAGGGGTTGATTATCCTATCTCTATTGAAAATCCTGACCTTCCTGATGGTTATTACACTGTTAGTATTGAAGCAACTTTAAATGGAAATCCTGTTGATGCTACTGTTATAAGTCAGGCACTTATAATAGGTGTAGAGAAGGATACACAAGGGAATATTGTTCTTAACACTTCAAGCTTTACAATAGAAAACTCTAACCTTATTGGTATAGGAGGATAAGATGCTACAGTCATTTTATACGGCATTTACAGGGCTTAATGCAGAAAAGAACTGGTTGTCTGTGATTTCAGATAATATTGCCAATGTTAATACTATCGGTTTTAAAGCTGAAAGAGCAGTTTTTGAAGACCTTCTTGCAAGCAGTGTTACAACTTATAATAACAATTCGCCTAAAAATAAAGAGATTGGTGGTGGTGTTTTTGTAAGTTCTACTGTGAAAGACTTTTCTCAAGGTACATTTATGAACACAAATAATCCCCTTGATATGGCTCTTGATGGAGAAGGGTTCTTTATGGTTAAAAGTAATGATGGGCTAACTTACTATACAAGAAATGGTCAATTTAGACTTGATGCCAATGGTGATATTATCAATATGCTTGGTATGAAAATCCAAGGATGGATGCTTGATGATAAGGGGAATATGGCAGGTGCTATAAGCAATATTAATGTTGCAATGAGTATGGATCCAAAGATTACCAAAGAGGTAGCTTTTAAAGAACCTTCAAACCTTGATTCGCGTGTTGATGTTATTACTTCCGCTTTTGATCCAGCTGATTCAACAACCTTTAACTATGTTAATTCTCAAACTGTTTATGATTCTTTAGGTAATCCGCATACTCTTTCCTACTTTTTCCAGAAGATAGATACAGGTACGTGGAAAGTTTATACGATGATGGATGGTTCCTTAATTCCCGTTATGGATGGTGCTACCGGTCAGTATTACAAAGACATAATTTTGAAATTTGATGATACTGGTATGCCAACTTCAGCAACTCTTGATACTCAAGTAACATTAACGCAGAATGAGTCTCTTACAGCGGCTACACCCGGGATATTTACTCTTACAAATTTACCTGTAATAGGAAGTATTCACATAAAATCTGTAGATGGTGTAACTATGAATATTCATGATTTAGGTGATGGTGATGGTGATGGCAAAGGGGATCTTGTTGATGATAATGGTAATGTAGTTGGAACTGTGGATTATACTACCGGAACTATTACGTTGACAGGAGATTTGTCTAACTCTACCAATTTAACTGTAGATTACCTGAATTCTGAAGTTGCAGGAACGGTAGCTGGTGATTTTAAAGATATTTTGGTGTCAGGATATGACCCAAATACAGGTGCAACTTCTCCATTTCAGTTTACTGTTAACTATAACGGTATGAGACAGCTTGCGTCCGATTTTATATTCTATGCTGAGCAGGATGGTAACAGTAAGGGTGACTTAATGTCGGTATCTGTCAGTGAAGATGGTGTTGTTAAAGCTTCCTATTCTAACGGAAAGGTTAGAGATGTTGCTCGCCTTGCAATTGCCACTTTCAAAGATAAAGAGATACTTGTAAGGAAAGGAAGCTGGCTTTACCTTCCAAATCAACAGACATTTACACCTGTAATAATGCCAGGTGGTGTTATTTCAAAAGTTAGAAGCGGTATGCTTGAGATGTCAAATGTTGATATAGCTTCTGAGTTTATAAATCTTATTACTGCTCAAAGAGCCTATCAGGCTAATGCAAGGGTTATTACAACTGACGACCAGATACTTCAGGAAACAATGAACATTAAGAGATAATTGACTTTTAGAATTTCACTTCATAAGTAACGAGGTTTATATGGCTGAAGAGGAAAAGCAGGAGCAGGTTGCAGAAGGGGAAGAGCAGAAAGGTGGCGGAAAAAAGAAGTTAATTTTACTGGTTGTTTTGCTTCTTGTTTTAGGTGGTGGCGGTTTTGCTGCCTATAAATTTATGTTTGCCAAAAAGGAAAAGGTTACAGAGGAGCAAAAGGCTCAGAAGATTATTGAAGAGATAAAGGCAACTGAAAATGTAGGTATAATGTATGATCTTGGCACTTTTACTGTTAACCTTGCTGATAAAGATATAGAGAGATATTTAAGGATTTCAATAATCCTTGAACTTAAAGATCAGAAAGTTCAGCAGGAAGTTGAAAAAAGGCTTCCTGAAATAAAAGATGCAATTATAAGCCTTCTTTTAACGAAGCGTTCTACGGATCTTAGGACTCCAGAGGGAATAGAGTTTTTAAAGGAAGAGATCGCTAAGCGGGTAAATGCTATTTTGCCTCTTGGCGGTGTTAAAAACGTTTACTTTACTGACTTTATAATTCAGACAGGATAGATTTAGTATGCTGAAGTTGGATGATTTAAAAGATATTACACTTACTTTAAGCCTTGAGGTTGGAAAGACAGTTAAACCTTTCGGTTATCTTTTAAAGCTTAAAGAGGGAGATGTTCTCCCTCTTGATAAAAATCTTGAGGAGTTTTTGTCAATAAAGATAAATGGGCAACAGTTTGCAGTTGGAGAGCTTATTGTGGTTAATGATAAGTTCGGTGTAAAGGTTATAGACCTTGAGTGAGGTTTACTATATTAAAACTGCTTTTGTTTTTTTTCTAATAGTTGCTTTTCTGCTTGTCATCTATTTTCTTCTTTCAAAGTTTTCTTTTCCGATTAAAATGAATGGGAAGGGGGAAATTGTTATAAAAGAGGTAAAATATCTGGGGAAAAATAGGCTGTTGGTTCTTTTGAATGTGAAAGACACTGAGTTTTTGTTGTCTTTTGATGAAAAGGGAGTAACAAAGATTAAAGAGTGGAAAGATGAAAAAAATATTGGTTCCGATAGCTTTTAGTTTTCTACTTCCTGTTGCTGCTCATGGTGAAACTCTGCAGAATTTTGTTTCAGGAATAGGGAACCTTGATGTAAATTTAAAAATTGTTTTACTAATTACTATAATTTCTCTTGCTCCAGCTATTTTAATCACGTTAACAGCTTTTACCCGGATAGTTATCATTCTTTCCCTTTTAAGGAATGCTCTTGGAACCCCTCAAACGCCTCCAAACCAGGTAATAATAGCTCTTTCTTTGTTTTTAACAGTTTTTGTTATGAGACCTGTTTTTACGAAGATAGATCAGGTTGCGATAAAACCCTATATGGAGAAAGAGATAACAGATGTTGAAGCTATAAATAGGGCTATTGTTCCGATAAAAGAGTTTCTCATAAAAAATACGCGGAAAGAGGATATGAAGCTTTTTATGGATCTTTCTGGTGAAAAAGTGAAATCCCCGCAGGAACTTTCAATGGTTACATTGATTCCAGCTTTTATAATAAGTGAGATAAAGACCGCTTTTATTGTGGTGTTTGTTATCTATTTACCGTTTATTGTGATAGATATGCTTGTAGCAAGTATTCTGATGTCTATGGGGATGATGATGATTCCGCCTATGATGCTTTCTCTGCCCTTTAAGCTTATTCTGTTCGTTCTTTCCGATGGCTGGGAGCTGCTTATAAAAGCGATTGTTGGGAGCTATAGATGACTATAGATCAGGTTATCACTATAGGTCAACAGATGTTTAAAGTGACTTTGCTTGTCGGTGCTCCTGTGCTTCTTATAACGTTTCTTGTAGGGCTTATAATAAGTGTTTTTCAGGCTGCAACTCAGATTCATGAGATGACTTTAACTTTTATTCCTAAAATACTGGCAGCACTTGTTGCTCTTTTTATTTTTGGAAGCTGGATGTTGGTTAAGCTTGTTGATTACACTAAAGAAAACTTTAACATGATTGTTACACTGCTAAAATGAATGTACCTGTTATAACACCTTCAGATATCGGTGGATTTTTTGCAGTCCTTTCCCGATTGGGGGCTTTTCTCATGGCTTTTCCTTTTATAAACTCCGGGATGATTCCGCTTAATGTGAGAGTTTTTCTACTTATTTCTCTCTCTTTTTTTGTTTCTTCAATTCTTCATATAAAAATTCCTATTGATACTTATTCTCTTTTTGATATTTCTCTTATGGTTGGTAAAGAAATTTTCATAGGTTTATCCATGGCGCTTTTAACTGCCATCTTTTTAGGTATAGTTTCTTATGCGGCTGAGCTTATAAGCTATTCAATGGGTTTAACTGTTGCCAATATGTTTGACCCGACATTTGGTGTTATTTCTGTCCTTGATAGATTTTACATTTTGCTTTTCTATCTTGTTTTCTTTTTATCTGGGGCGTATCAGCTTCTGATAGGTTCTGCTATTTTGAGTTTTAAGGTTATCCCTGTTGGAAAAGTTTTATCTTTCAATTTCTTATCGCTATTTAATTTTATGATAGATAATGCAAATCTGCTGTTTTTCCTTGCTTTTAAATTGGCTTTTCCGATAATGCTTACTCTATTTGTGGTTAATCTTGCCCTTGCTCTTATAAACAGGCTTATTCCACAGATAAATGTTTTTATAGTGGGCCTTCCTCTTCAGATAACTGTTGGATTTATCTCTCTTATTATAGGTCTTTCTGCCATTGTTTACGCTATGAATTCTCTTGCTCAAATGTTAACATCAAAAATAATGTTGCTTATTAAAATTCTTGGTGGATAGAGATGGCTAAGGATCCGAGTAAAACCGAGAAGGCAACCCCACGGCGGCGACAGAAAGCAAGAGAGGAAGGTCAGGTTCTTAAAAGTCAGGATGTTCCTATCGCGGCAACTTTGATTGCGATGTTCGGGATTTTGGTTTTTTATATTCCTTTTGCTTCAAATAAACTTATAGGTTATTTTTACTACACTTTTTCTCAGGCGGATAACCTTTTATATCCAAATTTTCTATTTTTTACAGGTAAAATTTTTCTTCTGCTTTCCCTATCTGTTATGTTGCCACTTCTTGTTGTTGGAATTGCATCAAATGTAGCTCAGTTTGGCTTTCTGTTCTCCACAAAAGCTCTTCAGCCAAAGCTTGATATGATAAATCCTGTTAAAGGTCTTGGAAGGCTGTTTTCTCTTAAAACGTTGTTTGAAACGTTTAAGAATGTTCTAAAACTGACTGTGGCGATAATAGTTGCCTATTATACGGTAAAGCCGATTTTTCCCTCTATTTTCAGTATGTTTACATTTTCCATAAACCAGCAGATTTACTTCATGATGAAGTATATGTTGATACTTATTCTTGCTTTCGGGATCTTTTCCATTCCTATAGCTGGGATAGATTTTTTCTATCGCCGTTATGAGTATGAGGAAAATTTAAAAATGAGTAAGGAGGAAGTTAAAGAGGAACATAAGCAGCAGGAAGGTCATCCAGTTATAAAATCGGAAATAAGGAAGAGGCAACGGGAAGTTGCTATGCGCCGTATGATGGCAGAGGTGCCTAAAGCAGATGTGGTTATAACAAACCCGGAGCACTATGCGGTTGCTCTCAAGTATGAACGGGGAAAGATGGAAGCGCCAAAAGTTGTTGCTAAAGGAGTGGATGATATAGCCCTTAAGATAAAGGAGATAGCCAGAGAGCATGATGTTCCGATTGTTGAAGACCCTCCTCTCGCAAGGACTCTTTATGAAAGTTGTGATATTGGAGATTTTATTCCTGAAGAGCTTTATGTAGCAGTTGCGCGGATTCTTGCAAAAATATATAGGAAGAAAGGGAAGCTATAATCTGAAAAATTTTTTAAACTCAAGAGCGTTTAAGGCTGCTTTTCCTTTTGTTGTGTTGTTAAAGAAGCAGTATTTGTTAAGAGAATCTATTTTTTTCACTTTTTCGGCAAAGTTTTTAAGTTCCTCTTCAGTGTAAAGATAGTTGTAAAGTTTTTCTTTTCCATGGAAGCGGAAATAAGCGATATTTTTAGTGGCAAAACCGCCTTTAAACCACTGCAGGTTTTCAGGGAAATCTGCAAATACAACGCAGATGGAATTTTCCGTAAAAAACTCTTTCTCCTTTTCCCATTCTCTGTTTCTAAACTCAAATGCTACTTCTGTATCTTTAAAGGTGTGTTTTATTTTTAAGATAAGCTCTTTGTTCTTTTCATTTGGTGCAAAGGTTTTTGGAAATTGGGCAAGAAAACAGTTTAGCTTTTCTTGAAGAATCTCTTTTGCTGTAAGGAAAGGAGAGATCGTTTCCTCTGTTAGTTTGAAAGAATGAGTGATGCTTTTGTGGAGCTTAAGGACAAACTGCAGATTGTATTTTGTGTAAACTTTTATTGAGCTTTTGGTGGGAAGTCTGTAAAAGGATGCATTTATTTCCAAACCGTTAAAGTGCTTTGAATAAAAGTCAAGAAAAGATGATAACGGAAGTCCTTCAGGGTAAAAAATTCCTTTCCAGTCTTTATAAAAGAATCCGCTTGTACCGATGATGATGTTTTTCATTTCTTGACGTTTGCCCTCTTAAGAAATAAAAATAAGTGTTATCATATCTGTTATTAAATATTGTAATAAAATTTGGAGGTTTGTATAGATGTTTAAAGTGCTTGTTACAGAACACATAGCAGAGCCGGGTATAGAGATTTTAAGGAATCAGCCTGATGTTGAGTTAACTTATGACCCGGAACTTTTCAGGGATTTTGAGAAGATTCTTCAGATTATTCCAGAGTATGATGCGATTATTACAAGGAGCGGGACGCCGGTTAATAAAGAGCTATTATCAAAAGCTGAAAAATTAAAAGTTATTGGAAGAGCCGGGGTTGGTGTTGATAACATTGACCTTGATGAAGCTTCAAGAAGAGGAATACTTGTTGTTAATGCACCTACGGGAAACACTCTTGCTGCAACAGAACACACGATGGGTATGATGATAGCTGCTGCTCGCCAAATTCCGCAAGCGCATAATTCGTTGAAAATTGAAAGAAGGTGGGATAGAAAGAAATTTATGGGCGTTGAGCTTGCAGGAAAGACACTTGGTATTATCGGTTTCGGACGTATAGGATCAAGGGTTGGTATAAGAGCAAAAGCCTTTGATATGAAAGTTATCGCTTATGACCCGTATATAAAGAAAGAGAAAGCTGAAAAACTTGGTGTGGAGCTTCTTGATTCTCTTGATGAGCTTCTTGAAAGGGCTGATGTTATAACGGTTCATACTCCTTTGACAGATGAAACAAGGAATATGATTACCAGAAAAGAGATAGAAAAGATGAAGGATGGTGTTATCCTTCTTAACATAGCAAGAGGTGGGATTATAAATGAGCAGGATCTTTATGAAGCTCTTAAAAGCGGAAAAGTGAGAGCGGCGGCAGTTGATGTGTTTGTAAAAGAGCCGGCCAATGATAATATTCTTCTTGATGCTCCAAATATTATTGTTACTCCCCACATAGGTGCTAACACATTTGAATCTCAAACGAACGTTGCTGTTATTATTGCCAATCAGGTGCTTGCTGCTTTAAGAGGAGAAGAGGTTGAATTTGCAGTTAATGCACCGTTTGAGGAAACAACGGCTAAAGTGATGAAGCCGTGGATGGAGCTTGCTGAAAAGTTAGGGCTTTTTGCCGTTCAGGTTGCCTGTGCCCGTTCAAAAGAGATAGTAATTGAGTATATAGGTGATCTTGGAGAGGATGTTAAAGCATTTACAGCTGCGTTTTTAAAAGGGTTTTTAAGTAAGATTGTTGATATTCCTGTTAACTATATCAATGCCCCTTTTCTTGCAAAAGAGAGAGGTCTTCGTATAGTTGAAGTGAGAAAAGAGGAAGGGACAAACTTTAAAAGACTTATGAGAGTTGCCTGTGAAATAGATGGTAAAAGGTTTTCTGTAGCTGGAACGGTTATGGAAGGTAAGTTTCCGAAAATCGTTGAAATCAATAACTTCCTTTTTGACCTTGTCCCTTCCGGAAGGCTTTTAATAATTAAAAATATTGATGTTCCTGGTGTTATAGGAAAAATGGGTTCAATTCTCGGAAAGCATAATGTTAATATTGCTGGATTTCAGCTTGGAAGAGTTGGAAGAGGTAAGGAAGCCAAAGCTATAATTCTTGTTGATGATGAAGTTCCAGCAGCTGCTATGGAGGAGATTTCAAAGCTTCCTGAAATTATGGAAGTGCAGAAAGTTGATTTAGGTTAAACAGTTTCTTTTACGGGCACACAGGTGCCCGTAATTTTCTATGAAATTCTGCTCCTTTCTTTTTATTAATAAAATTTTTGGGAAGTTTAGATGAAAAATTTTGTTAGCGACCTTATAAAAGTTTCAAAACCTGCATCCTATCTCCCACTTGAGGTTAATCTTCCTAAAATTTCCTTTAAAGAAAGGGATATCAGGTTTGTTCTATCTTATCCAGACTTTTATGAGATAGGTATGTCTCATTTTGGGGGAAAAATAATTTATCACGTCTTAAATAACCTTACCGATTTTGCCCTGTGCCACAGGGTATATCTCCCAAAACCTGATATGCAGAAATTTTTAAAAGAAAAAGATATACCTCTTTATGCAATTGAATCTTTAAGGTCTGTTAAAGATTATGATGTTCTCGCTTTTTCTCTTTTAACAGAGCTTGTTTATACCAACGTCTTAAAGATTCTTGAACTTTCAAAAGTTCCTTTGAAAAGAGAAGAGAGAAAAGAGAATGATCCGGTTGTTCTTGCTGGAGGAACATGTACATTTAATCCTGTTCCCCTATCTCCATTTATAGATATCTTTGTTATTGGTGACGGTGAAGAGGTTTTGATAGAAATAGCTTCTCTTTTAAAGGAGAAGAAAGATAAAGGGTGGAGCAGGCAGGATTTCCTTGAAAAAGCAAGGCATATAGAGGGAGTGTATATTCCTGCTTTTGGAAAATACAGGGTAAAAAGGCGAGTGTTCCATTCTTTTGATGTCAAATATTTTCCTGTTAAACCTGTTGTTCCTTCTGTTGAAACTGTTCACGACAGAATTGTGGTTGAAGCGGTAAGAGGTTGTTTAAGAGGATGTAGATACTGTCAGGCAGGCTTTACTTACAGACCTTACAGGGAGAGAAGTGTTAAAGAAGTAGTTTTTTTAATTGATAAAGTGTTTGAAAGTACAGGTTATGAGGAAGCTTCCCTTCTTGCTTTAAGTATTTCGGACCATTCAAAATTTAACGATTTGATTCCAGAAGTTATCAGTTTTTGCTATCAGAAAATGATCGGTCTTTCCCTTCCATCAATGAGAGTTAAAGGGTTTAATCCAGACCTTGCAACTCAGCTTTTACAGTTAAAAAAGACAGGTTTTACGATAGCTCCAGAAGCCGCCACAGAAAGGCTCAGAAAGGTTATAAACAAAGACCTTACAAATGATGATATTTTTTCTCTTGTTGAAGGACTTTTTGAAAGAGGCTGGAGTAAGTTAAAGTTTTACTTTATGATAGGTCTTCCAACAGAGAGGGATGAAGATATTGAGGCTATTACAGAGCTTCTTTATCAGGTGCATAAGATATCCCGAAAGTATAAGGGGAGGAAACATCTTGCTGCTGGTTTTTCAATATTTGTTCCGAAGCCTTTTACTCCTTTCCAGTGGGAAAGGTTTATTTCTATAGATGAGGCAAAAAGAAAAATAGATTTCATAAAGAAAAATGCTCCCCGTTCTTTTAAACTGCGGTTTCACACACCTGAAATTTCCTTCCTTGAAGCTGTCCTTACTAGGGGGGACGAAAAGGTAGCGGATGCAGTTTATGAGGCTTACAAACTTGGTGCAATGCTTGATGGGTGGGATGAGTATTTTGAATTTTCTATATGGGAAAAAGCTTTTGAAAAGGCTGGTGTTAATCTTGATAAAGTGTTTCAAGGTTTTGATATTGGTGAAGAGCTACCCTGGGATTTTGTTGATGGTGGTGTTAGTAAGAAGTTTCTTTTAAGAGAGCTTGAGAAGGCTTATAGAGAAGAAAAAACGCCGGACTGCAGAATAGTTGGCTGTCATGGTTGCGGTTCGTGTACCTCTTATGAGATAAAGAAGATTAAAGAGCTTCCTATTCCTGAAAGAATAGAGTTTAATGTTCCTCCAAAACCAAAAAGGGATTTTCCTTTAAAAAGCAAGATAGCTCTTTTCTTTGAAAAGCGTGGTTACAGCAGGTATCTTTCCCTTCTTGATTTAACACGAGTTTTTACCCGGGCATTCAGGAGAGCAGGAATTCCCTTAAGATATCAGGGTAAGTTTAATCCACATCCCCGCTTTACGATTTTGCTTGGAATACCGACAGGGGTTGAAAGTTTGCAGGAGATTGTAGAAATTGAGCTTTCTGAAGAGTTTAAAATGGATGAATCCACAATTGAGCTTTTAAATCAATTTTTACCTGCAGGATTAAGATTTTTAAGCTGGAAAGAAATTGAAAGGAAAGAATCTCTTTTAAGAAAGGTAAAGGTTGAATACAAAATATCGGGAGAAATTTATAAGGAAAAAGCAGAAGATATCCTGAAAGCTGATAGGCTTGTTGGCAGGAAAGGTAAAGAGGTTTCTGTTAAGGAGTTTGTTGAGAATTTTATGATTGAAGATGGTGTGATAACATTAACATTAAAAGTTTTAGCTGGCAGAACTTTGAATGTTCAGGACTTTCTTTTCTGGCTTGGAAAAGATTTTTCGTCTGTTTCTGTAGAAAGAAAAGTGATGGTGGTTGAATGAAAAGGATCCTTATAAATGCTCTTCCTAAAGAGGTAAGAATAGCGATTTTAGAAGATGACCAGCTGGTTGAATTTTATGTTGAAAGGAAAGGTAGCAGAGGTATAGTTGGAAATATATATAAGGGTAAAGTTTTGAAGATTTTACCTGCTATTCAGGCTGCATTTGTTGATATAGGAAATTTTAAAAACGCTTTTTTATACGTTAAGGATGCTGTTAGCTGGGAGTTTGAAGATGACCTTTTTGAAGAGGAGAATCATCAGGAGATAGAGCTGCCACCTATAGAAGAGGTTCTTACACAGGGACAGGAGGTTATAGTTCAGGTTACGAAAGAACCTTTGGGGACGAAAGGACCTCGGATTACAACAAACCTTACAATTCCTGGACATTATCTTATTTTGCTTCCGACCATTAAGAAGGTTGGCATTTCAAGAAGAATAACTGATGAAACTGAAAGGGAAAGATTAAGAGTTATTGGTGAAGAGATCTGTCCAGAGAATTACGGCATTATAATAAGGACAGCTGCTGAGGGAGCTACGAAAGAAGATTTAGAAAAAGATTTACAGTATCTTCTTAAAATGTGGAATAGTCTTGAAAAGAAAATGGAAAAAAGACCGCCGCCGGCTTTGATATATCAGGATCTTGAGATAGTTCCGAAAATTTTAAGGGATGTGCTTTCAGAAGATGTAGATGAGGTTTTGATAGATTCTATACCTGAATACAGAAGGGCTTTAAACTTTGCAAAAGCGTTTATCCCTAAACTTGTTGATAGGATAAAACTTTATGATAGGGATGATCCGATATTTGAGGTTTTTAAAGTAGAAGAGGCGATAGAGAAAGCTCTTTCACGGAAAGTTTATCTTCCAGGCGGTGGGTATATTGTGATAGATGAGACAGAAGCCCTTATCTCTATAGATGTAAACAGCGGGAAGTTTAAGAAATCTCCAAATCTTGAAGAAACGGCATTTAATGTTAACTGTAAAGCTGCAAAGGAGATAGCGAGGCAGTTAAGACTCAGGGATGTGGGTGGAATAATAGTTATAGATTTTATAGATATGAATTCGGAGGATAATAAAAGGAAGCTTTTAGAAATACTTGAGCAGGAGCTTTCAAAGGACAGGGCAAAGACAAAAATAGTCAGTATGTCAGACCTTGGACTTGTGGAGATGACGAGAAAGCGGGTAAAAAAGAGTCTGGGAAGAAGTTTAACTATGACCTGTCCATACTGTGAAGGGAAGGGCAGGGTTAAATCTGCCGATACTGTGGCTTTTGAGGTTGAAAGGGAACTTTTACTTGTGGCAAGGGAAAATGGAAAGAGAAAGATAAAGGTTTATGTGCATCCTCTTGTTGCTGAAAAGTTGAGTGTGGATGAAAAAGATATAATTGACAGAATAGAAGTTCTATTCGGGAAAGAGATAAAGATTATTCCTGTAAACGATTATCATGTGGAGCGGTTTACAATTTCAAAGAGTGATTGATGGAGGAACTGTGAGAAAAATTGCTGTTTTCGTTTTTTCTTTGATTTTTTTAACAGGTTGTGCCAAACAGGTTAAAACGGCTGAACAGCTTTTAGATGAAGGGATGATGGCCGTTAAGGAGAAGGATTACGGTGATGCTGTTATTAAGCTGAAAGAGGCTCTTTCTAAAGATTTACCGCCATCTAAAAAGGAGATTGCTTCATTTGCCCTTGCAGAAAGCTGCTTTAATAAAGGTGACTATGTGGAAGCTGCGGTTCAGTACAGGGAGTTTTTAACCCTTTACCCGGCGTCAAAATATGCAAAAGAAGCTCTTTATAAACTTGGAATCTGTTACATGAAGATGATAAAAGGTCCTCAGTGGGACCAGCAGTTTACTTATAAGGCGATAGATGTTTTTACTCAGTTTCTTGCAAAATATCCAGATGATAAGCTTTCAAGTAAGATTTCTGAACTTTTAAAAACTTGCAGAAAAGTGCTTGCCGAACATGAAATCTATATAGGGCAGACTTACGATGTTTTAAAAAAATTTACAGCATCTGCTAATAGATACAGGAATGTTATAAATGTTTATAATGATGTTGAGCCTGAGGATAAGCTCCTTTATCTTTTAGGAAGGGCAAGATTCTATACCTATATTCAGGCTAATGAAGAGATTGAAAACCTTCAGGAGCAGCTTGAAATTGAAAAGGAAAGATTTGCAGAGGCTAAAACCGATGATGAGAAGAGGGTTTTTAAAAATCGTATCTCTTTGATTTTAAGCGATATAGAAAAATGGAGAAAGGAAGAAGAGTCTGGAAGGGAAGAGGGAAAAAAGCTATTGAAAGAGCTTATTGATAAATATCCCGATTCTCCTTATGCAAAAAAGGCGAAAGAGATACTTCAGGGTAAAGTAATCCTTGATAAAGTAGAGATAGAGAATCCGATTAAAAAATCTTTCTGGAAAAGGTTTTTTGAAACAATCTAAGAGAGGTGGTGATGCTTGCTAAAAGGATAATTCCCTGTCTGGATGTTAAAGAGGGCAGGGTTGTTAAAGGAGTGAATTTTGTAAATTTGATAGATGCTGGAGATCCTGTTGAGAATGCCAAAGTGTATGATGAACAGGGAGCTGATGAGCTTGTTTTTCTTGATATTACAGCAAGCTATGAAAAAAGAGGAATAATGATAGATGTTGTAAGAAGGACGGCAGAGACGGTTTTTATGCCCCTTACCGTTGGTGGGGGTATAAGGACTGTTGAGGATATAAGAAATCTACTAAACGCTGGAGCAGATAAAGTTTCCATTAATACAGCTGCGGTTAAAAATCCTGAACTTGTAAAGGAAGGAGCAAGAATTTTTGGCTCTCAGTGTATAGTTGTTGCTATAGATGCAAAGAGAAAAGGAAACTCCTGGGAGATTTATATTCACGGCGGGAGAACTCCAACTGGCATAGATGCTGTTGAATGGGCTAAAAAGGTTGTTGACCTTGGTGCCGGAGAGATTCTTCTTACATCTATGGATAGGGACGGGACAAAACAGGGCTATGATGTGGAGCTTACAAGGGCAATATCTGAAGCTGTTTCCGTTCCTGTTATAGCATCTGGTGGAGCGGGGACAAAAGAACACTTTTACGAAGGTCTTGTTTACGGGAAGGCTGATGCTGTTCTTGCTGCTTCAGTTTTCCACTTTAAAGAGATTACGATAGGTGAACTTAAAGAATTTCTTAAAGTTAAAGGAGTTAATGTGCGGCTTTAGTTTTAAGGAGGGAGGATGGATAGATTGTATGAGGATATTTGTGAAGTTTTTGGTAATGTTTGTAAGGGGTGGATTAAGGCGTTTCCTAAAAATGTGGCGGAAAAGTTTGGGATAGATGATCCTGAAAGGTTTTGCGATTTTATTAATAAGAAATTTAAGGAGTTGCTTGAGCTTTACAGAGAAGATGAACAGCGCTTTACTGAAGAGATTTTTAAAATAGGAGATTTTCTTTATGATAAGGGTATTTCTATAGCTTTTATTGTGGATATTACAATGAAATTCTTCTTAATTTCTCAACCTATGTGAATCTTGAAAAGCTGGCACTTGATTTAAATACAGTTTTTACAGGCTTTGTAAGAAGCTTTCAAAACGTTATTTCTTTATCTTATATTAGAAAATCATTTAAAATGAAGAGAGATCTTTTAAATAGACAGTGCCAATATCAAGACATTAGAGATGTTCTGGCTAAACATTTTGACGAAATATCACGGATAGTTGAAAGAGATTTTATAGATTCTTTCTTATGTGAGGAAAAATGTCCTGTTAAAAAGTATGGTTGTGTCAATAATTTTGTGTAAACCATTAGGAATACCTCCTGGAGAACATATCTTGAATCTCCTCCTTAGCCTCAAGGAAACCATTAACCACCCTGTTAGACCATCTATCGTTAAGCATTCCTACCCTAAGATAAACGAATTTTTCAACAGCACTTTTTTGGTAGGGGGTGAGCACATTCTCCCCACCCTTTTCCAATACCCCCAGCCTATTAGCCACCACAAAAACATCCTCAAGCAGCACAACAGGGAAACAAGCAACATTAAGATTAAACAAACAATCCAACTTACTCTTTAAAACCTCAAAAGGCGTTCTCCCATTCATACC